>CAZJCO010000082.1:0-10223 GCA_964544375.1 uncultured Myxococcales bacterium | reverse complement strand
CTTCGAGCTGCGCCTCGCGGTGTCTCGCCGACGACGGGGCAGCCTCGGGCGTGCGCCGCGGCCGCATCCGCGTGATCCCCACCGCGGCCGCCCCCGGCCGTTATCACCCACGAGCGGTCGCCGCCCGCCGGCGGGCCAAGGAGTACCGTTCCCGGTTCGTCGTCGGCTTCGTCGGAAGCCTCAAGCCCTGGCACGGTATCGATGATCTGCTGCGTGCGTTTCGGCGGTTGCACCGACACTGGTCGGGCTACCGCCTGCTGGTTGTCGGCGACGGCCCGATGCGAAGTGCGCTCGAGCGGAAAACGCGTGAATTCAAGATCGCCGATGCGGTGGAGTTCAGCGGCGGTGTCGGCCATCGTGAAGTGCCCTCCTTCTTGGCACGGATGGATGTGGCCGTGGCGCCCTATGCCAAACTTACCGGATTCTATTTCTCGCCGATCAAGATCTACGAGTACATGGCGGCTGGCGTACCGATCGTCGCGAGCGACATCGGGCAAATCTCGCAGGTCCTCGAACACGGAAAGACGGCACTTTTGCCGCGACCCGGCTCGATCATTGAGATGGTCGAGCGTATCGATGAACTGCGTAGACGCCCGGCACTGGCCGAACGGCTAGCGCGTGCGGCGCGGCGCAAGCTCTGTCGTCGGTATACCTGGGGGCACAACGCCGATCGTGTGCTCGGATTGATCGAGCAGGTGCGAAAAGACCATGCCGGCTGAAGCGTCCGTCGAGACCAACGCGCTTTCTCTCGATAGTGCACGGCTGCTGCTCGAGGCCGACGAGATGCTTCCGTTGTTTGCGCAACTCCCGCTTCTCGAAGACGGACGGCCGCGGGAAGCCGAACTTGTGGCGCTGTGGATCAAGCCGGGCCGATATTTCAATACGCACTACCGCACGGAACTCAGCGACGGCCGATCGATGCAAATCTCGGCCTTTCTGCTTTCGCCCGAGCGGGCCGACCGCGTCACGCGTCCTTCTCGACGCGAACATCGGTCCAAGTTGGCGCGTAAGGGCCTGTGCCCGCACTGTTCGGTGCTGCGTATCGCCGAAAATCTGGTGCTGCAGGCGTTTCCGCTCGACTATCGGCTGCCGACGCTTGCCGACTGCCTCGACGCGAAGACCGTTCGCCGGCAGAGCGAGGGACTGATCGCGGCCAAACGCTGTGATCCGGTTGCCTATCGGCCGGGGATGCGTTGCCAGATTCGCATCCGAGAGCACGGCGGGCGGACGAGTTACGGCAAAGTCAGCGTCGAACGGCGCGGCGAGGGTAGGGGCTTTGCTCTCCACCAGCGCGCCTATGAGGCACTCCGTGAGCGCGGCAGCGCGTTGCACGTTGCCGCCCCACGAACGTATCTTCCCAAACTCGGGATGGCCGTGGTCTCCGGGGTCGATGGAGTAACCTACCACAGCCTGCTGCATGAAGGCGGCGATCTGTCGCGCGCGACCGAGTTGGCCGCCCAGGCCGCCTACGAACTGCACCGTCTCGATACTCGCCTCACGGACCGCAGCTACAGCGTAGCCGAAGAACTCGAACTGGTCCGCAGTTGGGTCGACTTGGTCGCCCGGCTCTGCCCGGCTCTCTCCGACGGGCTCCATCGCTGGTACCAGGGGTTGTGCGTGGATCCACCTCCGGATTGCTCGGCCCGTGCCGTGCTTCACCGCGATTTTTACGACAAACAGTTACTGATTCACGACGACGCTCCGGTGTTGCTCGACATGGATACGATCTGTGCCGGCGACGCGGAACTCGATGTCGGCAACTTTCGGGCGCATCTCTATTTGCGAGGTTTGCAGTGGGACCGGCCGGACCGCTTCATCGGCCTCGAACATGCCTTCGTGCGACATTATCCCGGCCTTCTTTCCGAACAACGGATGCAGTGGTATCGCTCGGTTGCTCTGCTGAGGCTGGCCTGCGGTTATGCGTTGCGGCCGCGCTGGCGTCATCTGGTTCCGACGATGATCGAAGAGGTGGGTCCGTGAGGTTGCCGCTGTGAGCCGAAATCGCATTCTGTTTTATTCTCACGATTCGTTCGGACTGGGGCACTTTCGACGCAGCCTGACAATCGCCTCGTTCCTGGCGCGCCACATCGAGGGCCTGTCCGTCCTGATGCTTACCGGGCTCGATTCCGCGGCCTCCTTCGAAGCTCCCAAGGGCGTGGACTTCGTCAAGCTGCCTTCGATCTGGAAGGCCGGCCCCGACGAATACCGAACTCGCCATCTACGGGTTAGTTTCGCCCGCGTGTCGCGGATGCGCGCTCAACTGGTGCGCGATGTCGTGCGTGCGTTCGATCCCCAACTGTTCGTCGTCGACAACGTTCCGCTGGGCGTCGACAAGGAACTCTTGCCGACGCTCAAGTACCTGCGCCATCGCCGCCCCCAGGTGCGGATCATGTTGACGCTACGCGACGTTCTGGACACGCCCGACCACATTTGCCCGCGTTGGCAGGAGCTGGGCATTTACGATGCTCTCGAAGACTTTTACGACGAAGTATGGGTCGTCGGTTGCCGTGAACTGTTCGATCCGATTGCCCTTTACGAGTTTCCTCCGAGGGTTGCCCGGCGCGTGCGCTTCTGCGGCTACGTGGTTCGTTCGGGGCAACCCGGTGAGACCGAGTACATCCGCCGGCAGTTTCACCTCGAAGGCGCTCCGGTGGTGGTGGCGAGCTGTGGCGGCGGCGGAGACGGGTACCCCCTACTCGACACCTTTGCCCGCAGCGGTGCCCAGCTGGCTGCCAAGGGAGTCCGGTCGGTGGTCTTTCTCGGCCCAGATATGGAACCGGAGCGTCGGCGGGAACTGAAAGAACGCTTGCTGCCGCTTAGCGACCACATCACGACTTTCGACTACCGTCCCGATCTAGTGACGTTTTTGCAGTTGGCGTCGGCCACGGTGTCGATGGCGGGCTACAATACGATTTGCGAACTGGTTTCGCTGGGTAAGCGTGCGACCGTGGTGCCGAGGGTCTACCCGCGTTTCGAGCAACTGTTGCGCGCCAGTGCTTTCCAGCGTCACGGTCTGCTCAACGTTGTTCATCCAGATGAACTGACACCGCAAAGCTTGACGGATGCGGTGCTCGCCAGCATTGCGCAGCACGACACCGGCGGCACCTCGACCTTGCCCGAAGGCGTCGATTTTGCCGGGCTTTCAAGGATTACCCGGAGAGTTCGTAAGCACCTTGAATCGGAGGAATCGCAAGCATGAGGAAATCAAGAACAGCGGGGTGGCCATCGCTGCTGCTCGTCGCTTTCTGTGTCGGGTTCTTGCTGCTACCGCAGCTTAGCCACGCAAAGTCGAAGAAGAAGAAAGACGAGGGGCCTCACTGGGAAGCTCGGCTTTCGGTCGAAGAGGCCTACACCGACAACGTACGTTCGGCTTCGAGTGGTCCACAGGAAGAAGGAGCGTTCTTTACCACGATCAAAGGGCGTGGAGCCTGGTTCCCGACCCACAGCCGATGGAAATCGCACGAGCGGCTGTGGATGCCGGCCGAGTTGGGTCTGACGGTACGCGGCCGCGTCTTCTCCGACTTTTCGAACCGTAATACGGCCGAGATCAAACCGGACGTTCGCTACGACATCTGGCGAGGCAGCGCTCGGCTGCGTTACGGCTATACTCCCCGGCGTCTGCGCTTGGAGGATCTGGAGGGGGGGGACGACGTGTACTATGCGGAGCACAAAGTCGAAGGAGCCTACGAGCTGAAGTTCGGCCCCAGGAAGGCCGCGAAAGTCGCCTTGGGTGGGGTGGCAGACTGGGACGACTACCGCACCGCCGAGCGGCAGCGCAACGCCTTCACGCCGAGTGTATGGGGTGAGCTTCGTTACCGCCTACACAACTACTTCGTTCCGCGCGTGAAGGTAAAGTACGGCCAGCGCGACGCGCGTCGCGATAATTACGATCGTGACGAGTTGACCGTACGTACTGGTTTCGATTCGCGTTTGCCGATGGGGGTCGATCTGCGCTTTCGCTATCAGTACCAGAATCGTGACTATACGGTCGATACGCCAAGCGATTCTTTGGGAAGCAACACGAACTTTCGGCGCGACGACGACCTCAATCAGATCGAGGTCAAACTTGGTGTCGCCGTGCCTTGGGTGGACGGTCTGAGTGCCGACGTCCGCGTCAAGCTGCGCGACGGAGACTCGACGCGAACGAGCCGGATATTCCAGGTTCATGAGTTGGGCTTCGGCTTGACCTACGCACTGGCGGATTGATCCCTTGCGCTTGCCGCCCTCGAGGATTGGAATACTTCTCGGCGCTGCGCTCGTCGCATCGTTTGGCCTGACTTCCTGCAGCCAACGCACGGACGCGCCGGAGCATCCCAATGTATTGCTCCTCTGCATCGACGCCCTGCGGGCGAATCGACTCGGCCTTTACGGCGCGACCAGCGGCGCGAGTCCGCATTTGGATCACTTGGCGTCCTCATCCGTCGTCTTCGATCGCGCGTACAGCGTGGCGTCGTGGACCAAGCCGTCGGTACCCTCCCTTCTTACCGGGCTGTATCCGAGCAAACATGGCGTTTTCGACTCCTCTAGCCACGGTGTCGACGTCCTTGCCGATGGCATCCCCACGCTCGCCGAGGGACTGCATAGCGCGGGCTACCGCACGGCGGCCTTTGTCGAAAACTCTCATCTCGACCGTCGCTACAGCCGGCTCGATCGTGGATTTGACGAGTACCTGGACGGGGCTGGTGAAGCTTGGCACATTGTTCACCGTTTTCTCTCATGGCTAGACGATGGAGCCTCGGAGCGGCCGTTTTTCGCCTATCTCCACTTCCTTGACGTGCACTGGCCGTATACGCCCGAAATCGAAATTCCCGGCCGTGAACTCAGCAACGCCGATCGCGCCAAGGCAATCGAGTGGCAAGTCGACGGAAAGCGCTGGTGGCTCGTACGGAACGCGGTGAAGGACGGCATTCTCAGCTTGGGCAAAGAGGACGTGGCGTTGCTCGAGCGGCTCTACGATGACGAGATCTACGACACCGACGGTGCCATCGGCCGGATGCTCGAACTGCTGGCTGCGCGCGGCGTACTCGACGACACAGTCGTCGTGGTCACCGCCGATCACGGCGAGGGTTTTCTCGACCACGGCCGGCTCGACCATGGTTATGGTCTCTACGACGAGCTGTTGCGCATTCCGATGATCCTGCGCCTTCCCGGCGGTGCGCTCGGCGGCAGGCGAGTTGCCGATCCGGTGCAGATCGTCGACGTCGCACCGACACTGCTGTCCCTGGCCGGCAACGACGCGTCCGCACTAGACGGAGAATCCTTGTTGCCGTTGGCTGAGGGGCAGCCGGGGAATGCCGATCGGCCCCTGTACTTCGAGGAGCGCCACGGAACGATGATCCAGACCGGCGTGCGTGCCGGGCGCTACAAGCTCCTGCGAACCGTGCGTCCCGGTGCCGGCGGCGGGACGCAGGAGGCGTTCTTCGACGTGCCGGCGGATCTGGCTCCTGGAAGCCGCGTGCAGGCCGAAGGAATCTACGCTGGCGGACGGTTTGTTGCCGACGAGGTAAAGAAGATCGATGCGGGCGACGACGATTGCGAGGTGGCCGGCCCGCTGGCACGCGTCGATGACGGCGGCCGGCGCTTGCAGGTGCTCGGTTACCAGATCGGGGTGTCACCCGATCGGGTCTCTACCGGTGAGGTGAAGCTGATCGAGGGCAATCATCATTTTGCGCTTTCCGACCTCAGGCCGCTCGTTTGGGTGCGCGCTCACGGCGAGCCGCAAGCGCGCAGCTTCGACGCTACCAAGGTAGAACGTGTGGTCGATGCCGAACGCGAGGAAATCGAGATCGAAGGCCTCGTCGGGGATTTCGAGGTCGATGGTGGAGGCGTGGTCTGGCTCGAGATCTGCGATACGCGCGTGGCGTTGAGTCCGGACCTGCGCTGGAAAGGTACCGGCGAGGTCATGCGCCGGCTCGCGTTGCCCCGGCGGGAAGGCCACGGGGAAGTTGAGGAGACGCTTTACGACACCGCCTCGGACGTTCGAGAACAAGTTGACTTGGTGCCACAAAACCCGCCTGTTTTAAAAGACTTACGTGACTTACTTCATGCGATGACACAGGCGGCAGGCGAGGGTGGCGGGGGCGATCGGCCAACGACGCCGCTCGACCCCGAGACGCGCGAGCGTTTGAGAGCCCTGGGATACCTGCGTTAGGCTCGAAGGACGAAGATGCGTATCGCATACATTTGCGCCGACCGGGGCATTCCGGTGGTCGGACCGACCGGTAGCTCGACCCACGTACTCGAGTTCGTCCGTGCTTTGGTCGGACGCGGGCATCGGGTGACGGTGTTCGCGGCCAATCCGGGCGAGATCGCGGCCGATGACCAACTGCCGTGTTCGCTGGTGCCGTTGGCCGACGACCCGGTACTCAACGAAGTGCGGCTGCGCGTCGGCAAGCAGTATCGTGAAGCCCCGGGCGATCCTACCCCGCGCGCCTCGGAAGTGTTCAGTTTGCTGCTCAACCAGAGCACCGCGCTGGCACTGGAAAGCTGCGGCGAGGACTTCGACGTGGTTTACGAGCGCCATTCCCTATGGTCGGTTGCCGGTCTGCAATTTGCCCGCGCGCGGTCCATTCCGCTGTTCGTCGAGGTGAACGCGCCACTCAGCGAGCAGCAGCAGCTCTATCGGCAGCTCGAATTGGTCGACGTGGCCGCGGCGATTGAACAGATCCTGTTCGGCTCGGCCGACCGGATTCTGGTGACTGCGGAAGCGCTCGAGGACTACGTTCACCAGCGAGGCGCTTCGCGGCGAGCGGTCAGGGTGCTGCCCTGCGGTGTCTCGGATCGAATGTTCGCCGATCTCGACGATCGGCGGCGGGTGGATCCCGAGCGTTTCGTGATCGGCTTTCTCGGCAGTCTCAAGCCCTGGCACGGGATCGACGTCCTGCTGGAGTCTTTTGCCCAGCTGCGCGAAAAGAGCGAAGCTTACCATCTGTTGATCGTCGGCGACGGTCCTCTTCGTCGCTACGTCGAACTGATCCGCTCCTCACGCGGTTTGGGCTCCTCGGTTGAAATCGCCGGTGCGGTACCGCACGAACGCGTGCACGAGTATCTCGCGCAAATGGACGTCGGCATGGCGCCCTACCCGCAACTGGATTCCTTCTACTTTTCGCCGCTCAAGGTTTGGGAATACGCGGCAGCCGGCGTGCCGATCGTCGCCAGCGAAAGCGGCGAGATCCCTCAGTTGCTACCGCACAAGCACGCAGCCTTGCTCCACACTCCGGGCAGCGTGAAGAAAATCGTGCGTCATGTAGAGCGTTTGCGCAACGAACCGCAGCTCGGTCCGCGGCTGGCGCGACGGGCCCGCCGCGTCGCAAAAGAGAGAACCTGGGATCGCCTGGCGGCGCGTTTCGAAGACCTCGTCGCCAAGTCCCGCGAAGGATCCTAAGCGGACGCGGTCGCGTGGCCGCCGATCAGCTCCTCGACCGCTGCCAGCAAAACCTCTCGTTTGATCGGCTTTTGCAGGCTCTTGCTGGCGCCGTAGACCCAAGCGATCTCGAGGTCGGCCAGGGGATCCCCCGGCTCGGCGCTCGACATAGCGATGATCTTGAGATCGGGGAACTGCTGATGAATCTCGCCAATCGTGGTGACGCCGTCCTTGCCCGGCATGATGATGTCGGACATGACCAAGTCCAAGTGTGTTTCCTTGGCCAATCGTACGCCGACCCGCCCGTTGGGCGCCTCGACGATCCGGTGGCCGGCGCTTTCGAGCATCGCCCGCAGGCTCGCCCTCATTAGGTCATCATCATCGATGATCAGAATCGTTGCCATCGTCCTTCCGTCTCCCCGCCGAGGCCGTCGGCTGTTTCGCAGTGATAGAGCAATGCCCGTGCCAGTTGCCATACCATGTGGACCCCGCAGCTACCCCCAGGGGACCGTTCTGAGCCGTAACGCGCGCAGCCGCCATCGCCACGCGTGCTCGAAGTTGAACGGATGTCGTTTCGTGCCGTCATTTTCTTGACATCCGGGATGACCCTCAGGAGACCGCCGGCGTCTGGGTTTCTCCGGCCGAGGGTGCCGTAGCGGCAAGCTCGGCTAGCGGCAGCTTCATAAACACCGTCGTTCCTTCGCCGGGTCGGGTCTCAATCCAAGTCGTTCCGCCTTGTCCCTCGACTGCTTTCTTCACGATCGCCAGCCCGAGGCCGGTGCCTTCCTGCTCGCTGGAAAGTCGCCGGTAGGGTTGGAAAACGGCTTCGGCCTCGCCGGGGTCGAACCCGGGGCCGTTGTCGCGTACCCACAGCACGACGTCTTGCCCTTGTGTCTTCCAGCCGACTTCGACTGTCGGATGCGAGCGGTCGCCGATGTATTTGATCGCGTTGCCGACGACGTTCGCCAGCGCTGCTTCGAGGTCGCGCCGTCGCGCCAGCACGAAAGCGGCTTCGTCTTGGTCGTTGGCGATGCGAAACTGAACACTCTTGGCCTCGATGTCCGGCTGGAAGCACTCGCCAACGGCTCGCAACAACTCGACGAGATCCATGCGCTCGGGCGCGGTTGTGCGCGATCCGGCGCGGCCGAGTAGCAGAAGATCCGTTACTAGGCGTCGCATGCGGCGAGAGGAGATTTCGATGCCCTGGAGTCCTTGCACCGTCAGGTCCGACAGGTTCTCGTCCTCGCCGTCGCATCGCAGAAGTTCGATGCTTTGCTCGATGTTTCCGAGCGGAGCCTTCAAGTCGTGCGCGGTGGCGAAGGCAAAGTGTTCGAGCTGCCGATTTTGGTCTTTCAGCGCATCGACGAGGCGATGGCGTTCGATCGCGTAGCGGATCGAGCGGACCAGCACAGGGCCCTCCATTTGTCCCTTGATCAAGTAGTCTTCGGCTCCCGAGCGTACGGCGTCGACCGCTAGCCGCTCATCGTTTCGTCCCGTGAGTACCACAACGGGCACCTGCGGCGCTTGCTCGGTGAGTACCCCTACCATGCCTAGCCCCTCAGCGTCTGGTAGACCGAGGTCGAGCAGGATGACGTCGAAGCTGCGTTCTTCGAGTTGCTTGCGCGCGTCGCCGAAACATTCGACGTGGGTGACTTCGAAGTCGTCGGCTTGAACATCGCGCAGCGCCTCGATGAACAGACGCGCGTCCCCCGGGTTGTCCTCGACCAACAGCAAGTGCCGACGTGGAGTGCCGCTCCGACCCGTGCTGTCGCCTTCTTGTGAATCCATCGTCACACTCCTCAGTGTGGTGGCAGGGCCACCGTATTCATCCAGAACCGCTCGATTAGATCGACGACGGCAGTAAATCCTTCGTAGTCCACCGGCTTGGCGATGTAGCAGTTCGCGTAGGCTTCATAGGCCGACCGAACGTCCGAATCCGCCAGCGAAGTAGTCAGAACGACCACCGGAATCATCCGCAATGCGCGATCACTTTTGAGCTCGGCCAAGACCTCGAGCCCGTTCATTACCGGCAAGTTGAGATCGAGCAGTATCAAGTCGGGACGCGCGGCTGCCGCGTATTCTCCCTCACGACGTAAATAGGACAGCGCCGTTGCTCCGTCCGCGGCCACGTGCAGGCGATTGAGCGTACGGCACTCGCGAAAGGCTTCGAGCGCCAGGCGCGCGTCGCCCACACTGTCTTCGACCAGAAGAATCTCGACGTAGCGTGGAGCTTCCGGCTCAACTCGCATGGACCGCAGCCTCTACCGCCGGGTGGATTGTGAAGTGGAACTCGCTGCCCTCGCCGGCCTCCGATTCGACCCAGATGCGTCCACCGTGTCGCTCGACGATCTTCTTGCAGACCGCCAGGCCGATGCCGGTGCCGGAATACTCGCCGCGTCCGTGGAGCCGCTGGAAGATTTGGAAGATACGATCGAAATGTTCCGGCGCGATGCCAATACCGTTGTCGCGGACCGTCACTTGCCAGTGGCCGTCTTCGCCCTGGCGGCAGCCGACGTGAATCTTGGGGGCATGGTCGCCGCGGTATTTCAGCGCATTGCCCACCAAGTTCTGTAGCAATTGTCTCAACTGGGTGGGGTCGGCCATGACCATCGGTAGCGGATCGTGCGTGACCTGTGCGCCGCATTCCTCGATCGCGACTTGGAGATCCGACAGCACGATTTCGAGCGTTTCTTCGGCATTGGTCGGTTCGAGTTCGCGGCCGCGCGTTCCCACGCGGGAATATTCGAGGAGATCGTTGATCAAACGGTGCATACGGCCCGCGCCGTCGACGGCGAAGCCGATGAAGGCGGCCGCGCCTTCATCGAGCTTGCCGGCGTACCGTTTTGCGCGCAACTGCGGG
>CAZJCO010000081.1:0-10259 GCA_964544375.1 uncultured Myxococcales bacterium | reverse complement strand
ATAGCGTCGTCGGACGCCACACAGCAGAGTTGGCGTCTGCGCAACTGGGCCGCCTGCTTGGGGGGGCGAGCCCCCCGCGAGGCTGGGTCAGCGTCGGGAGCCGTTGGGCGTGGGCCAGCTCCGCCGTCCGCCGCTGTAGGACTCGCTCCCGCTCATGCCTGACAAGTGTGTTGCCGATCATCTCCGCGGCGACACGAACCAATGCAATGAAATCCTCCGGCCAATCTCCTTCGTCGTAGATTCGCGAAAACGTCGCAACGCCCAAGGGCTTCCCCCGGTCGTGAATCGGAACATAGAGAAACGCGCGAACTCCCCATTGCTTGAGGGTTTCCCGAAGGTGTCTCGCTTTGCGCGGAAGCGAGTCCACACCGGGAATCACGACCGGCGTTCCCGAGAACAAGTGCGAGGTAAGCCACGGAAAATCTGCCAGCCGAATCTCTTCGCCCAGGGCCATCATCGGTGCTTCTTCTTTCGCCCATCCGTATCGAAAGGTCCCACGTTCGTAATGCTCGTCAACCATGAGGATTTGGCAGTGCTCGAACTCGCCGGAGGAGCCGAGTAGGGAAAGGCCTATCTCCACCACGGCCGCCAGTTCTTGGTCGGCGCCTGCCAGCAAGTGCGTGGATAAGGCACGCACGATTCTCTCAAAACGTTGTCGCCGCTCTAGTGCCCGCATGGCGTCTTGCCGTGAGATGGCCGCAGCGATCATCGCCGCGGCCGTTCGCAGCACATAAACGACGTCGTCCGTCCAGCGCACGGCTTCGCCATGCTTCACCATGCCCAGGCGCCCAATGAACTCGTTATGTTCCGTTAGCAATGGAGTTTGAATGAACGCCTGGATGCCGAACGCCTGAGCGAAACTCGAGTCGGGAGCGCCAGCGCGCATTTCTTCGGGTGAATGCACGACCAGAGACTTGCCGCGACGCAGCTGCTCGAGGACCTGCGGCGGGCCCTAGAAATGGAGTTCGATGGGCGTTTCGAGGGAGCCAAACCCCGCCGCAACCCATTCCTGTTGTAGCATCACGCGGCCCGGCACATCGAGGTTGCGCAGCAGGCCGACGCGGTCGGCTCCGGCAAACTGGCCCAATGCGGCGAGCACGTGCGCTAGCCGGGCATCTAGTTCTTCCGTCGATACGACGATGAACTGCGCGGCAATTTTGTTGAGCACGCCGAGCAGTCGCCTGAGTTTGGTCTGGCTCTCCTCCGCTCGTCGAAGCTCCGTGACATCGCGAAAGACCACGACCGCACCACCGAGTTCCCCGCCTTGATAAATCGGAGAGCTGACGTACTCGACGGGGAAGCTGCCGCCGTCTCGCCGCCAGAACACTTCGTCCGAAACCTCGTGCGTCTCGCCGTCGCGAAAGGCGGCATAAATCGGGCACTCTCCGGCCGGGTACTCGCTGCCGCCGGCTCGATGGTGGTGCAAGACGGCGTGCATCCTGCGCCCGACCAGCTCCTGCGGCCGCCAACCGAGCATGCTGGCTGCGGATCGGTTGACGAAGGTCGCGCGGCCCTCATCGTCCAAGCCGTAGATCCCCTCACCGGCGGAATCCAGAATGCGCAGGTTTCGTTGCTGCTCCGCGGCCAGTGCGCGCGTGGTATCACGCCGAGCGAGCGTGCTGCCGAACATGTCGGCGGCCGTGCGCAGCATCGCCACCATTGCCTCGCTCCAGTCCACACGCACACGACGATCATTGATGCCCAGCAGACCACGCAAAGAACCGGCGACGACGACGGGGGCCGACACCGCAAACTCCACGCCGGCACGCTCACAGGCGGCCCTCTCCGCCACAGCCTCGGGAGGATACTCTTCGCTCGACCTCACCCATGTCGTCAGCCCCGCCGCAAGACGTTGTCGCAGCCAGGGAAAACTGTTCAGCGAAAAACGCGCCGTCCTGGCGCGAAGATCGGAGTCAGCGCGAGCCCGCCAGTAAAAGCCCTCTTCAGTTTTGCCGGCAGCATCGAGGACCAAGAGGTAGACCTCGTCGACGTCCAAAAAACGGCCGAGCCGAGCAAGCGCGCTTTCAAGCGTCTTCTCGATTCGCAGCAAGGGAAGATCGATGAAACCCGTGGCCAACTCGCGCAGCAGCTGATCGAGCGAAGCGAGTCTCTCGAACGCCTCGCGCGAGCGGATTTCACTGGTAACGTCCTTCGTAATGCCGGTAAGCGTGTGCGCTCCCTGCGGCCCGTCCATGCCGAAGACACGCGTGCGCAGCCAGCGGAGTTCGCCATCGGAACGGCGGATGCGATACTCGACTTCCCGAGGCAAGCCCTGGTCGCTCTTCAGATCGAACAGCGAACGCAGCTTTGCCCGGTCTTCCGCTTCGATGATCCTGTAGATGCACCGCGGATCGCGAAATGTCTCGTCGAGCGACACGCCAAAAATACGCTCCTGGGCCGGGCTGCCGTAAATCAAGCGCAGAGGATCGAGTTGGAAGATCCAAAACACCTGGTCGATGGCCGAGGCCATTTCTCGAAAGCGCCGTTCGGTCGCTGATTGCTGTCGTTCGCGGCGACGTCGCGTGCACAAGGATCCGATCAACCCTGCCGCGATCTCGGTCAGTTCGCGGTCCTGCCGCGAGAACCTGCTCGCACGCGCCCGTATAAAAACGACGCCCCCTCGTCGTCTGCCTTCGATCGCCATGGGGCAGAAAACGTAGGAGCATATACCTAGGGATTGGAGCCACGCCGCCACCTCTTGCGAATACCGATTGGCGGTCGACACATCCTCCATCGTTTCGACCCCGCGCTCCAGGCGACCCCGCCATTCGGGAAAAAACGCGACGGGGATCGATTCGACCAAGGGCCTAAGCGGCTCGAGCGTAGGAGCGAACCACTCATGGGTGAGACGTAACAAAGAGTCATCACTGTCGAGAATCCAGACGCCGGCGCGAGCCGCGCCGCCGAATTGTCCAATGCGCCCCAGTGTGGCTACGATGGCCTCGTCGATCTTCTCATCCGGAGTGTTGATGAAACTGGTGGCCAATTCGCGGGCTAGACGGCTAAACTCGAGTTCCCTGGACAGGGCGGCGCTGGTCTCGGCCGACGAACGACCGTCGGTGACCTGGTAGAAGAAACCGCGGAGCTTGGCATCGACGTCCCGCAGCGCGGTCACGTTGACGCGTGAGGGAACGCTCACGCCGGCGGGAGTGCGCATACGCACCCCGACCTCGAACTGTTCGACTTGGCCCCGCCGGCAACGTTCGATCCAGCCCTGCAGTAGAGCGACGTCTTCTTGCTCGACGAGTTGCTCGAGCGACAGCCCGCCGCACTCTCGAACACCGTACCCCAAGGTCGCTCGCAGGGTGCGGTTGAACCACAGAGAACTGCCGTCGGCGGCGTGCAGGCCGACGCCCACCGCGGCGTTCTCGAAGAGCTCGCGCAGGTCGCCCACCGACGCCAGCGCGATGCCCTCCATGCTGTCCAACGACCGGCTCGATTCCGCGTCCATCGGTCTCCGCGACAGCCGACCACCCCCGCCCAAAGGGGCAAAGAGAGGCCGCCTGCTCTTCCAGGGTTCTACTCGAAGGAGGCCCTAGTGTGCAAGGGGGGCAGCCCCACCCCCCCCATGTGGGACTAGCCCGGCGGGCGAGCTGGTCCCGGCTCAGAATCCATTCAAGCGCGCAAAGCGGTCCCGATGGTAGTCGGCATCACCGAAGGTCAACTCGTCGCCGCGGGCCCGTTTGGCGAAAAACCCGATGTCGTGCTCGTCGGTCATGCCGATGCCGCCGTGCATCTGAATCCCTTCGTAGCCGGCCAACACGGCGGTCTCGGAGCACTGCGCCTTGGCCACAGAAACCAGTGCCGCAGCATCGGCCCTGCCCTCGTCGAGCGCCTCACAGGCGCCGAGCAGCGCCGAGCGGGCCAGTTCGGTTTCGATGAACAATTTGGCCGCACGGTGCTTGAGCGCTTGGAACGATCCGATCGGTACGCCGAACTGCTCACGCGTCTTGAGGTATTCCAGCGTCATCTCGGCGGCGGCCTGCGTCGCTCCCAACATCTCCGCACAAAGGCCCACCGTCGCACGGTCGATCACCTCCTCGAGCGCGGCCGCGGCGTCATCGTCGAGACCGAGCCGCGATTGCGGCCCGAGTTCGACACCGTCAAAACGAACCACAGCGGCCGGCCTCAGGTGCATGGTGGACTGCCGCACGACGGTCACCCCAGCGGCGTCCGGCGACACGAGAAACAACGAAAGATTTTCGGCGCTGCGTGCCGAGACGATCAAAGTATCGGCGCTCTGGCCGTTCCACACCAGGACCTTTTCGCCGGAAAGCAGCCATCCATCGCCTTTCACTTCGGCGCGCGCGGCAACCTGCCGAAAGTCGTAACGAGTTTCTCGCTCGTGATAGGCGAGCGCCAGCAGCCTGGATCCGTCGGCGACGCCTGGCAGAATGTCGCTCTTCTGTTCTTCGGTACCGGCAAGAAGCACCGCATTGCCGCCGAGCAAAACGGTCGACAGCAACGGCTCGGGAAGCAGTGCGCGGCCGCATTCCTCGAGTACGCACGCCATGTCGAGATAGCCCATCCCCAGACCGCCGTAGGCTTCGGGTATCAAGATGCCCTGCCAACCGAGTTCGGCCATCTTGCGCCAGAGCCCGCGAGAAAAACCTTCGGCGTCTGCCGAGTCGCGCAGTTGCCTCAAGCGCGAAATCGGAGATTCCTTGCGCACGAAATCCGCCGCGGTTTGCTTGAGCATGCGCTGATCTTCGGAAAGTACGAGCGACACGATGCCCTCCTTCAGTCCGGCAGGCCAAGCACGCGCTTGGCAATGATGTTGAGTTGGATCTCCGAGGTACCGCCCTCGATCGAATTGCCGCGCGAGCGAAGCCAGGCACGCGTCAGGCTGGTTTCCTCCGGGTCGAATCCCTCCCCTTCCCAGCCGAGGCCCTGCGGTCCGAGGATCGAGATCATCAGAGCGTGTCGATCCTTGTTCAACTCGGTCGCGTAATATTTGAAAATCGATGTCTCGGCGCCGGGCTGTTGGCCGAGCTTGGCTGCCTCTTTGGTTCGCGCGATCGTCAGATCCAGGCAGATCTTGTTCATCGTCAATCGAGCGATGGCGGCACGCAGCACCGGGTCGCCGATCGGTCCTTCTTGCGAGTCGGGCAGATAACGTCTGGCCAACTCGACCAACTGATTGCGGTCGCGCCGTTCGCTGAAGGCCTCGCTGATCATGCTGCGCTCGTGTCCCAACAACGCCTTGGCCATCGCCCAGCCGTTGTTCACTCCGCCGACGACTTGGTCCTTCGGCACGCACACGTTTTCCAAGAAAGTCTCGCAAAACGGAGAGGCGCCGCTGATCAACGGAATCGGCCGCACGCTCACGCCGGGGCTCTCCATGTCGAAGAGCAGGAAGGAAATGCCGGCATGCTTGGGCACCTCGGGGTCGCTGCGTACGAGGATGAACATCCAATCGGACTCGTCGGCGTACGAGGTCCAAACTTTCTGTCCCTCGAGCACCCAATGGTCCCCGTCGAGAAGCGCGCGGGTCTTGAGGCTGGCGAGATCGGAGCCGGCGCCGGGTTCGGAGTAGCCCTGGCACCAGCGAATCTCGCCGCGGCAGATTTCGGGCAAGAAACGCAGCTTCTGCTCTTCGCTACCGTGGGCGAGCAGCAGGGGACCGATCATCGTCAGGCCGAAACCGATCAGCGGTGGTTTGATCCGCAGTGCCGCCATTTCGCCAGCCAGAACCCTGGCCTCTGGCTTGCTCAGACCACCGCCGCCGTATTCCGTCGGCCAGGTCGGAGCCGTCCACCCGCGTTCGGCCATGCGGTCGAGCCAGAGCTTAGCCTCCGGGTTGGGATACTCTTGTTTGCGTCCACCCCACACGAGGTCGTCGGCGAGTGCCGGATTCTCGTTCTGCTCCTCGGACCAGCGCATCGAGGCGGGACAGTTTTCTTCGAGCCACGCGCGGGTTTCTTCGCGAAAACGTTCGATGTCACTCATAGCGGGCCGAGTCTAGCCAGAAGCCGCGGCCCACGAAAGCCCATCCCTCAGTAGTCCCAGCGCCAGTTCAGCCCGATGCGGCCCTGCGCGTCACGTCCGACCTCGCTCTGCAAGCGCAGACTCGGCGTCAACTCCACGTCGACGGTGGCCTTACCGCTGGCGGGATCGAGCCCCTGGTTGACGCTAAGATAGATGCGGTCGGAAACGTACTTGCCGACACTGATTCCCGGACCTGCCGCGCCACCGCCGGAACCGGCGAGCCCGAGACGGTCGAGCGCCAAGGTCCGGCGCAGCCACTCCATCGGATTCGGTCCGCTCGATCGACCCGACAGTCGCGCAACCGCCGAGCCCAGCTGCAACGACTCTACCGCGCTCAGATTGCCCGGACTCTTGCCGAACAAGAGGCGCGCCAAGACCTCGTCCGGCGGCAGCGGCGGCACCGAGCCGAGCTCGATGACCGGATGCGAGACCCTGCCGCTTACGGCGAGTCGCCCGGTGACGTCGTGCTTGCGCGTCTCCGCGATCACGTCGACCGCCGGATCGATCTTTGCCCCGCCATCGAAGACCAAACTGCCGCGCGTTGCTTGGAAACGTAGGTTGAGGAGTTCAAAACTGCCGCGCACTAACTGCATCGCACCGTTGAGCTCAGTTGCACCCCGCTGGTTGTGCAGCCGCAGGGTGCCCTTCCACTCGCTGTCGAGTCCGGATCCGCGAACGTACACGCGCGCCGGCGCGTCGAAGATCAGGTCGAGGTCCAGTCGAGATTCGGCCGCGTTTTCCTTCCCATCTTCCGGCACTGCCGTCGGCGTCGGCGTTTCTCCGACGATCTCGAGTTCGGTCACTTTGGTCGAGGGTCCCTCGGGCAGCGTCAACTCGATGCGCTCGGCGTCAAATCGGCCGGCCAACCGCGCGTGGCTGCCTTCCCCAGTGAGCGAGACATGCGCGCGAGCGAACGCCTGAAGTTCGTCGAGAGCGACGAGTTGCACCGGCTCTTCGGCGACAAACGTCACGCTGTAAGAGGCCGGCCGATTGGCAGCCAGGATTAGACGGCCCGAGCCGCTCAGAACGCTGCCGTGAATGTCACGGGCAACCAAGCGTGAAAGTACGAATTCGCCGCCCGAACCGGTAACCGTGGCTTCGGCCTCGCGCAGCACGATGCCAAACACCGGGCTCTCGTAGCTGCCGCCGGCAAGCCGTGCCTGACCCGATATTGCGGGTTGGCTCGCCGCCCCGGCGATCGCCAATTGCAGATCCAGCCCGCCGCCGACCACGCTTTCGCCTGGCAGGTCCAGCGCGTTCAGCAATCCGAGTTGGAGCCGCCCACTGACCCTGCCGTCGAGCACCGGAGCATCGTCGGCCTGCGTCAAGCCGCGCGCCGTGAGTTCGAACTCGAGACGCGAGCCGGCATCGATTCCGCTGCGGAGCCAGCCGCTCAGCTGCGCCTGCTGGCCGCGCCAGCCGCCGCTCAATCCGCAGTCCGACGCTGTCAGTTCGGCCAGCCCCGATCCCGGCACGCGCAGGCCGCGGCAGTCGAGTTTGGCCTCTGCCGACAAGCCTTCGACTCCTCTCGTAACCGTCACGCGTCCGTCGAGGGTCCCCTCGATCGACAATCCCGGGCGCGCCAGTCGTAGCAGCCGCGCTGGGCCTTTGAATCGCGACTCGAGCGACCACCCTTGCCTCGGCGGCAGGCGCCATTTGCCCGCCGCTTCGAGTGCGTCGCCGGGTGTTTCCTCGAGCAGGCCTCGGAAGTCCCAGACACCGCCCGATCCCTCGGCCGAAGCGCTCAAGGCGGTCAATGCGGTGCCGGCGTAGCTCAGATGGTCGGCCCGCAAAGTCGCATGCCCTCTAGCCGACCGCGTCAACCGGTCGAGCCTGGCGCCGGCCTGCACGCGCGCGGCCGTCAGCCGTCCGCCGCCCAGGTTCAACTCGCTCGCGGCGATCGAAATCTCGAGCGCTGCGGCCGAGGCCGGGTCGGTCGCCAAGGTCCTCAGTTCGAGACGCAACGAGCCGCTGCACGGCACTCCCGACCAGGCCTCGAGCAACGAAAGGTCGGGAATCTCCGCCGTCAGTTTTCCGAGCGGCCGCTGCGAGGCCCGATCGATGCTCGCGCTCGCTTCGATTCGTGCGCTGGCCGCCGTGATCAACGCACGCTCGATGTTCCACTCGGTGTTCGTGTAGGAAAGGCTTGCCTCGAGATGCGCCGGCGGCTTCTGCTGCTTACCCGCAGGCATTTGCAGATCGGCGGCAAGCTGCGCCCCGCTCCTACGAAGCGTTGCCTCGGCGCGCAGACTGCTGCCGCGCAGTGCCGCCAAACGACCGCGCCCCTCCATGCCGACGACGTCGAGCGAGACCTCGACAGGGAACGCCGACTTGCCTTGCAGCCGCGCCTTCACTTCGCCGCGCGCCCGCTCGAAGCCGAGGTCGCCCCAACGACCACCGTCCCAGCGAACATCGGTCTGCAGACTCGGCTCGGCAAGCGCTCCCTCGAGCTTCGCCTCGAGCGTCAGGCTACGGCATGCTCCGCTTCCGCCAAGCAGCGCCGTTTGTTCGCCGCAGTGCGCGGCAAGCTCGAATTCGGCGGCAACCGTGGACGCGTCGACGTGCGCCCGCCCGAGAACCGTCACCGGGACGCTCCAATCGAGCGATTCGGCCGGCGCACTGGGCTCACCGGAAGCCCAGCGCAGGGAACCAACGCTCAAGTGCTCGACGAGCAGCGCCCATTCGGCCGCCAAGCCTCCCCCGTCGCGTTCCTCAGCATTGCCCTCGTCCCCTTTGCGCTGGGCCGTCACAACGCGCACCCGCTCGGCGCGCAACTCGCGCAGCACGAGCATGCGGCGAAGCAGCCGCGTAGGAGCAATAGCGGCCTGAACCCCGGTGGCCTCGACCACCAGCGCATCGCGCTCGGCGATGCGCAATCGGCGAATACCCAAGGTCAGCGGAAGGTTGACGCCGATCCCTTCAATCTCGACTCGCCTGTCGGCACTGCTCAAGCGCGCCGACAGCTCCGCCGCGGCCCATCGCCGCAGCGACTGCGAGCGCCCCAAGGCGTAGAGCCCAGCGAGGACAACCGCCCCGGCGCAGACGCTGACGAGAAGACCAAAGATCAGCCGTCGCAGGAAGATACCCACAACCCTAAAAGGCCTGGCCGAGGCTTACGTAAAGCTGGAAGACATCGTCTATAGAAGCGCGACGATTAAGGGGAAATGCCAGATCTAGCCGGATCGGTCCGGCGCTGCTGTAGTAACGCAGGCCCAGGCCAGCGCCCCACAACAAGCCGCCGTCGAAACTCGGCAGAACCTGCTCGTAGACGTTGGCGGCATCAACGAACGGCACCACGCCGAACGCGCCGGCCAGGCGAAGACGCAGCTCGGCGCCGAGTTCCACGATCGATCGGCCACCAATCGGGTCGTTGCCGGCATCGAGCGGTCCGGCGTGTTGGAACGCGTATCCCCGCACGGATCCCCCGCCCCCCGCGTAAAAGCGCTTGTCGGCCGGGATCTCGGCGAACGCGCTGCCGGCAATCGAGCCGGCGGACGCCATGAAGGCCGCTACCAACCGCCGGCGCCGATCCATCGCGAAGTAGAATGCATCGGAGACACGGCTCGAGAAGAAAGAGATTTGAGAGCCCAAACCTTGCGGATAGGGAATCAACGTCGCCTCGAGCCGACTGCCGCGTGTTGGGTTTAGCACGCCGTCGGTGGTGTCACGCATGAGCGCAAGCGGCAGCCCGACCAGAGCAAAGCTGCGATCCTGCTCGAAGCCTTTGACCGGCCCGTAGTCCAAAGACAGCCCAGCGCGCAACGTCCAAGCCGTTCCCAGTTCGCGTTCGAATCCGCCGAAGATTCGTAGGGTCTCGCTGCGGAAAGCGTCGGTATCGGCAATTTCGTAGGCCGCATCGAGTAACAAGGTCTGGTCGACCGCCAAGAAGTCGGGATGGCGAAAGACGATCCGACCGCTCTGGCCCAATTCGGCCACATCGGCACCGATACGCAGGCGCTCGGCCAAGCCGCGGAGGTTGCGATGTTCCCAAAAAGCGGACGCTCCAGCTCCGCTGCTCGCGTCGTAACGTACGCCCAGTTCGACCGATCGCGCCCGGCTTTCCTCGACACGCACGACGACGGGTTGGCTCTGCTCCGAGACTTCGACAGCCGGCCGAACGACGACCGACGAGAACAGACCCGTCTGACGCAGGCGGCGGCGTAGGCCTTCGAGAAGCCGAGCATCGTAACGCTGCCCCTGCTGCCAAGGAATGCGCCGGCCGACGTCAGCGGCCGCACACAGCACAGTCACCACATACTCCGTCAAGCCGT
>CAZJCO010000080.1:0-10261 GCA_964544375.1 uncultured Myxococcales bacterium | reverse complement strand
CAGCTGAGCTTCGATGCGTTCGGCGAGACGGCGCGGGCCCTCCTCGTCGGGCGACAGCTTTTCGAGTTTTCGAGCATAGACGAGCGCCCGCTGCAGCTCGCCGCTTTGCAGATACTGCGCGGTAAGTGCCTCAAGCACCGAACGGTCGTTGCCGTCGAGTGCGTGCGCGGCCAAGAGTTGTGCTTCGGCTTGCTCGCGGCGTCCCAGCTGCTGCAGTGCCAGGGCGAGGTTCAAGCGCACGCGCACTCGAGCGGGCATGAGCCGCTGGGCTTCGGCCAGGCTGCGGGCGGCGTCGGCCAGACGATGTTCTTCGGCCAGCAAAAGCCCGAGCGAATAGTGGAGTTCGCCCTCCTCCGGCGCTCGGCGCAAGGCCTTTCGAAGGACTTGCTCGGCGGCAGCATTGCGTCCGCCGGCGTTATAAAGGTTGGCTAGGTTGAAGCTCGCGGGAAGGAAGTCGGCGTCCATCGCAAGTGCGGCTATGTAGTTCTTCTCGGCGACTGCTGTTTGACCGCGGCGCGCCTCGAGCACCGCCATGTTGAACCGGCCCGAGGGGCTATCTAGCGCAAGCTTTAGTGCCGCCTCATACTCGGCCTGCGCCGCCTCAAAGGCCGGCTTATAGGATTCCGGCAACGCGGCGTCGGGCAGCGTCGCGAGAAGACGGGCGGCTTCGATTCTCAGCGCGCGCAAGGGATCTGACAAAAGCGGCGCGACCGCAGGCAGTAGCCGGCGCGGCGCCAAGCCTTCGAGGCCGCCTAGCGCGGCCAGACGAACCAACGCATCCTCGTCGGCGCACAAAGCGATCACCGTGCCAATGCCGTCCTCGCCGTAGGCGCGCAGCAGCCGCAAAGCCGTAGCGCGAACGATCGCGGGCTTGCTGCGGTCCGTAGCCAGTTGCGCCAGCCCCACGGCAGCCGCCGGATCGCCCAAGCTCGCGGCAGCCAGAACCTCACCGTAGTGCGGCCCATCGGCGGCTGGGTCGCCCCACCACCGGCGTGCCGCCGCGGCCGACCACGCGACCGGTTTGTCGTCGTGGCAGGAGCTGCAGGCGTCCGGGGTTCCCAACGCGAGCGTAAGGTCCGGCCGCGGAATGCGGATGGAATGATCGCGGCGCGGGTCGACGATCATGTAGGTCCTGGCCGGCATGTGGCACTCCAGGCAACTGGCTCCCGCCGAGCCGGGCTTGTGAAAGTGGTGGGAGGAGTCGTTGTAGATATTTTCGAGGTGGCAACCAGCGCAGACGTTGTCCTGGGGATAACGCAGGCGCAATGCGTGCGGATCGTGGCAGTCGCTGCAACGAACGCCCTTGTGGAACATCTTCGACTGCAGAAAAGAACCGTAAACGTACACTTCTTCGCGAATCTGGCCGTCTGCAAAGTAGTTCGGCTCGCCGAGCAGTGTTGGCACGTACCCATCCAAAAAGGTACGCCCGGCGACAGGAGAATCGTCCACCGCGTAGCGGCGCGCATGACAGCGAGCGCAGGTTTCGAGCTGTACCTGTGAGCGCAACGCGCGGCTGCGCTCGTACTTCATCGTTTCCGGATTGAGCCTCCAACGGCCTTTCTCGGCTTCGGCCAACGAGACTGTCAGACCCTCGAGGTCGCCGTGAGCGGCCGGCCTCCCCGCTTCTCTTACCTCGGCCCAGGCCACGTGCGCCGATCCTGGACCGTGGCAGGCTTCGCAGCCAACGTCGATCTCGGCCCAGGTCGTCGAGTAGCTGTCGCTAGCGGCGTCGTAGTTCTTTTCGAGATGCGTCGAATGGCACTCGGCGCACATCAGATTCCAGTTCTGGTAGGTTCCCGTCCAGTGGAGCGCATCACCGGGCGGGATCCTCTCATCGGGGTAGAGGCTGAACCAGTGGCGGTCGCGCGTGTTCCACGCGATCGTCAGGCTCTGCAGCCGGCCGCGTGGGAACTCGACCAAATACTGCTGCAGTCCCTCGACACCAAAGGTGTACTTGATCTCGTAGTCGTGCATCGCGCCGTCGCCGCCTTCGGTATTCACGAGGAACTTTCCGTCGCGGCGGAAAAAGCGCGAGGTGACACCGAACTGCGTAAAGCTCGTGTCGCCGAAATCGGCCAGCACTGTCGCATCGTTGGCCGCCTGCATCGCCAGGTCGTGGTGGGATCCCGACCAGGCCTGGTACTCACTTTCGTGACACCGTTTGCAAGCCTCACTGCGAACAAAGGTGGCACGCACCGTCCCTCGATCGGACCCGCTGCTGCACGAAGCCAGGACCGCCGAGAGCAGCAGCACGACCGCCAGCGCGCGCACGCCGCTCCTGCATGTTGCTCGCGTCTCCACCGCCATGACCTCGCGCGTCGATGCCCTCGGCAAGAAAAGCGCTTCGTCTTTCGTCAGTCAATACATCGTGGCGCAAGCATCGCCAACGCGGTACAAACAACCATGCAGCCTCCCACGCGTTGCTCCTCGCGCATGCTGCGGCGCCCGAAGCTCACGGTCTTGCTCCTCGTTGCTTCGATGCTTCTCGCGGTCGCTGCCGGCTGCCGGCGCAACACCGGCAACGCACGCTCGGTGCGGATTTGGACGGCGCGCTCGATCGTCACGATGGACCCCGACCTACCGCGGGCTACGGCGGTTGCGACCAGCGGCGGGCGCATCGTGTTGGTCGGTCAGGCCGATCAGGTCCGAGAGCAACTTCGGAGCGCCCGCACGATTCTCGACGAGCGATTTGCCGATAAGGTTCTGTTGCCCGGCTTCGTCGAACCGCACCTGCATCCAACCCTGGCGGCTGCGATCCTGCCGCTCGAGATCGTCTCGGCAGTCCAATGGACGACACCGCACGGCCGCACCAAGGCGGTTCGCAGCCGCAACGATTTTCTTGCGCGCCTGCGCGAGCTCGACCGCCAGTACCCGCCGGGCAAGTGGTTGGTCGTTTGGGGCTATCACCCCCCTTATCACGGAGCACTTGCCCGTCGCGATCTCGACGCGATCTCTGGCACGCGGCCGATCATGGTCTGGCAGCGTTCGGCGCACGAGATGTTCTTCAACAGCCGTGCGCTCGAAGAACTCGAACTCGACGAAAGCGACTTTGCGGCAAACCCGCAGGCCGATTGGGAAAGCGGGCATCTGTGGGAGACGGCGGTGCTCACGCTCGGCCGCCCGATGGCGCGTCGCCTGGCCTGGCCGACGACGTACTGGCGAGGCCTTTCGATGATGAGCGAGGTCATCCACCGGGGCGGCATCACCACCGTCGGCGAGCAGGGCTTCCCGCAGATCAGTGAAGTCGCCGAGCTAGTCGCGCTCAACCTCGCGATGCGCACGCGCGATGTGCCGTTTCGTTTCGTTCTGGTGCCCAACGCGATGTATTTGCTGCGCCGCGAGGGCTCCCCGGCAGCAGCCGAACGAGCGGCAAAGCGCATGCTCGCGTGGTCGAGCGAGCGGATTCGGCTGGTCAAGCACATGAAGTACTACGCCGACGGCGCGATCTACAGCCAGCTCATGCAGATGTCCGAGCCCTACCTCGACGGCCACCATGGCGAATGGATGATGACCCCCGACGAGCAGGCCGGGGTTCTCGAGGCCTTCTGGAAAGAAGGCTGGAACGTACACGTCCACGTAAACGGCGACGCCGGTCTCGACCTGGTACTCGACCAAATCGAAAAAGTTGCGCGCGAGGCCCCCGATCCTGAGCGCCGAGTCGTGCTGGAACACTACGGCTACGCCCGCGCCGACCAGCATCGCCGTGTCGCGCGTCTCGGACTGAGCGTCTCGAACAATCCGTACTACGTTTACGAGCTCGCCCCGGCCTATGCCGAGTTCGGTCTTGGGCGCGAGCGCGCTTCACGCATTTCTCCGCTCGGCGGTCTAGCACGAGCGGGCGTGCCGTTTTCGTTTCATTCGGATTACCCGATGGCGCCGGCCGAGCCGCTTCGACTCGTAGCAGCAGCCGTGACCCGTATCGCGAGCGACGGGAAGACGTGGGGACCCGACGAGCGGGTCTCGCTCGATCTCGCGTTGCGCGCTGTCACGATCGAGGCGGCCCGAAGCCTGGGGCTCGAAAACGAAGTCGGTTCCATCCGGCCGGGCAAAAAGGCCGACTTCGTCGTCCTCGAGGAGGATCCCTACGAGGTTGCGCCGGAGGCAATCAAGAATATCGCCGTCTGGGGAACAGTGTTTGCCGGGCGCGCCTATGCTGCGTTGGCCCGCAAAGATGACACAGACTGAGGGCGAAGCAGGCGGCGACGGCAGAACCAGATGTCGTCGGCGCCAGCCTCACTCAGGATAGCCCGCTGCTCGAGCGGCTACGGCCGGTCTCGCAATCTTAGGCAGTGTGACGCCGCATCGAGTGCTTTGGTAAGGAACGCTTCGAGCGAAAGAGAAGACAGGTAGGTATCGCAAGGCGCGCCCGTCAGGCGCTCGCTCACCATCGCCGCAAGCATCGCGACGGCAAAGTCGACGGCTTCGGCCGGCCGCGGATGAGCGATTTCTTTCTTGCGCGCAAGCAACAAGGCGGCGACGCCCTTGCGGGTAAGTCGGCGCTGCTCGGAAAGACGTTCGGCGAGTTCCTCGTCTTGCAGGCCCATGCGTGCGAGCGCGCGCAGCAGAGCCGGATCCGGACTCCCGACAAGAGAAAAACGCAGGTAGCCTTCGAGAATCTCGAGAATCGGAGCGCCTACCCAGCGCTCGCGATCAACGGCATCGCCGCGCGTGGCCTCCCACTCTTCCATCACCAGTTCGAACAAGGCGCGCATCAATCCTTCGCGATGACGGAAGCGCCGGTAAATCGTGCCGGCCGAGCATCCAGCACGCTCGGCGATCTCGACGACGCCGGCGTCCTCGAAACCCTTTTCGATCACGATCTCGCGCGCGGCTTCGAGCAGCCGGTCGCGCGTGCGCTCGCTGCGGCTTTGACGCACCGGATGCGTCCAACGCAGATCGGCGATGCGCGACCGGTACGTGCCGGTCGCGCTTGGCGCTGTGGCTTGTCGTGCGCGGCTCATCGCCCGATCCGTTCCTTCTTAGACCGCCTCGATTTCGACCATCGTATCGCGGTCCGTGTGACTCGGCTGCAGGCAGATCGTCATCGGTCTCAGGTGAAACTGTCCGCCGGCAAGCTCAACCGGGTTGAGCGGCGAAGGAATGAGGTTTTGAAAGCCGCGCCGCCCCTTGAACTGAAAGTTTTCCCAAGCGTGATAGATGATCGCCTGCCCCGGACGCACGGCACCGGAGACTTTCACCTGGATCTCGAAAGAATCGAGATCGTTATAGACGCGCACGTAGCCGCCGTCGGCCGCGCCACGTGCCCGGGCATCGGCCGGACTCATCCACACGATCGGCTCGCCGCGTTGCTGCTGAAGCATGAGCTTGTCGTCGCGCCAGGCCGAATGGATGCTCCAGCGGGTGTGGCCGCCAGTGAGTTGCAGCGGATAGCGGCCGCCGGCGGTGGGAGAATCTTTGTGCACCGGCAGGTTTTCGCCCATCTCCAGATACAGGTCCTGGTCGAGATAGAACTGGATGCGCCGGCTGAGCGTCGGGTAGGGTTTCTTCCCTTCGACATGGTCGGTAAGTGGCGTGATGGTATCGTCCGGTTTGATCGGAGCCGCGAGACCGATCGAGGCTATCGCCTCGCCGGCGTCGGTAAAACGCGCCCACCCCTTCTCGCGAAGTTGCGGCCACTCCACACCCTCGAGATTGCTCGAGAGTTCGATCAGCTTGCCGGCAGCTTTGTCGTCATCGCCGGGCCCGTACTCACCGTTGGAGGTAAAGCGATCGAAGATCCCCGCAAAGGTACGTTCCCGCCCGTCGCGATCGTTGAAGTTCTCGATGCCGCGCGCCGCCGCACGCCGCTCGACCGCTCGCGCCAGCCGCGCGCAGATCTCCCAATCCGAGAGCGCCTCGCGGAAGGAGGTGGCTTTCTTACCGGCGTGGATGAACGGCATCAACGGAGTGACCCATTTGTGCTCGCTTCGCTCGTACCAGGCGGCGGCGGGTAGCACGAAGTCCGACCACAAACCCGAGGAAGTCATACGCCAATCGATTGCAACGATCGTGCGCAGCTTGGGCCACAAATGTTTTAGCAGTAGCGGGTAGGCACGGATTCGACGCAGCGGGTTGCTCACCAGCGAGAACATGACGCGCGGTGGATTGCCCGGCTTGGGCCAGACGTGCTGCCAGCCCTTGGAAAGAGACTCGTCGAGTACCTCACGGATCGGCCGCTTCAAGTGCGGGTCCCACTCCTGGAGTTGTTCGCTCGCTTCGAGCAGGCCGCCGTGCACGTACCAGAACAACGCGCCGCTGGTCTCCTGTCCCGTCTCGAACGCTTTGCGGCTGCGCTCGTAGACGATCATCTCGTCCGTGTAACCGGAAAGTTTCAGCTTGGCTTCGTCGATGAAGCGGTTAGCGCCGATCAGCATGCGCAGCGGCAGGTCGAACATCGACAGCACCCACGGGTCGAGCCCGTCGTGCATCAAGAACGGGAAACCGACGAAGCCACTGCCCTTCTTGCCGTAGTTGCCGGTGAGCGCGAACAGTAGGGCCTGGCAGCGCTCGACCAGGTTGCCGTGGTAGTACTTGGAGAAGTTGCTGGTCGTGACCGTACACGCCGCTTTCGCGTGCGCCATGAGTTCGGCAAGGCGGTGGATCTGCGGCGCCGGTGTTCCCGAAAGCTTGGCCGCTTTTTCGAGGGTGTAGGCTTCGAGCGATTCGCGCAGCCGCGAAAATACCGTGCGCACCTTGACCTTCTTGCCGTCGCTCAGCTTGGCGTCGAAGCTTCCCTCGAGCCTGGGCGCATGGCCTCGTAACTCGAGGCTGCGACGATCGGCCGCGACGATGCCGCGACTTTCGTCGTAAATGTAGAGCGTCTCTTCATCGCCGTCACGAGTGAGATCGCTGCCGCGCAGAAAACGATTCGTATCGTCACGCACGAGGAACGGCAGGTCCGTCTGCTCGGTAACAAATTTTTTGTCGAGCCAGCCTTTTTCGATGATGATGCGCGCTGCGCCCAGGGCCAAAGCGGCGTCGCCGCCCGGTTTGACCGGGATCCAACCGTCCGCATGAACCGCCGTCGCGCTGTAGTCCGGTGTAATGCAGACGATCTTGGCGCCGTTGTAGCGGGCCTCGGTGAGGAAGTGGAAGTTCGGAATCTGCGTATAGGCGGGATTGGATCCCCAACAGAGGATCAGATCCGAGAAGAAGTAATCATCGGCCGAGCGCTCGAAGACGATCTTGCCGAAGGTTTCGGCGGTGCCGCGGTGGCCATCGCCGATTTCGGTGTTCATGTCGAGCGCGGTCGAGTCGAGTAGCACGCGCAGCCGCGCTTGACCCGCGGTTTGCGAGCCCAGCGAAATTCCCGGACCGAGGTCCCAGATGACGCGGTCGGTTCCCTCTTCGACAATCGCATCGATCACGGAATCGGCGATCTCGTCGAGCGCTTCGTCCCAACTGACGCGTTTGAACTTGCCTTCGCCGCGCCTGCCGATGCGTTTTAGCGGATGGCTCACGCGTGCCGGGTCGTACATGCGCTCGCTGAAGCAGGCGCCCTTTTGACACCCGCGTGGGTTGAAGTCGGGTACGTCGGGGCGCACTTGCGGGTAGTCGGCGGCTTGTTCTTCGCGCCAGACGACACCGTCTTTGACGTAGACGTTCCAGGAGCAGTGCGCTTGGTACCAGCAGTTCACCCAGTGGCTGCTGCGGACCACCTCGTCCCAGGTCCATCGCTCGCGATAGACGTCGCGCCAGTCACCGTACGCCTTGGCCGCAGCAGACGCGGCTCCCACCCCGGCCGCGCCACGAGCCCCGCTCCCGTCGGCCTCGTCGGTTGCGGCGGCGACGGGGCCGAGTTTGCCGAGATCCAGAGCCAGGCCGAGCGCCCCGGCCGATGCTGCCTTGAGGAACGTGCGACGCGTAAGATCCCGCATGCTGGGCCTCCTTTGACGAGGGACTGGACTTTGGCGGCGGCCGGATTATAGAAAACGGAATTCGCTTTTACAACTGTGGTGAGGGGACGGAGGGACCCGCCTGCAGATGGGCGCAGGCCGTGGATTCCCGTTGGCGTTGGCGTGGGCGTGGGCCTCGGTTTTGGATTTCGCCTTCGCCTTGGATCCATCAGGGCCCCGCGCAGAACGCGTTTGGTCGCCGCAGCTCACCCCTAGCAAGGACAGTTTAGAGCGACCCCCTGCCCCACCGCCTTTTTGAGGCATAGCAGCGCATCCGTGGCCGTGATGCGGGTTCCTCCGGTCGGGATGCAGATGCACTGCGGCGCGCAAGCCGCAAGCGCCGCACCGTTGCCGACCGCAGCCTTTAAGATGTTGAGGCAATCGGTTGCAGTCGGGTTCTGTCCGTTCGAGATCGGCTGCGAGCAAGGCTTGCCCGCGGCAAGCGTCGTCGAGGTGGTGCTGGTGGTCGTCGTCGCGATGGTCGTGGTCGTCGTAGTCCCCAAGGTCTGACAATCGGGGTCGAGACCATCGATAAGGCCGTCCCCATCGTTGTCCGACCCTTCGAAATCACCGATGCTCCAGTTCTCGTTCAGGTTCGTCGTCGCAGTTAGGTTGCACGGCTCGTCGACTTTCGTGTCGCTTGTTCCGTAATATGGCGGGAGTTCCGCTTCACCGACGGGGGTATAGGAGGCCGGATCGGCATCGGTGTGGCATCCGCCGCAACTGGTAACACCGGCATTCCAATGGTGTTGCCGCAAGCCGGCGCCACGGCCGGGCGAGAGAACGTCAAAGCCCATGTCGCCGTTGCGTCCGTGACAACCGGTGCAACCGAGTCCTGAATTGTTGCTCGTGCCGGCGGAAACGCCGATCTGCGCGTTGTCTCCGATCTTGACGTGACACAGGTTGCACGTAGCCGCCATGAAGCTGGGGCCGTGATGCATCGTGTGCTTGTCGCCACCGGGGAAGACGGTGCCTTTCGGCGATGTGTTACCGTCGAACTCGCCGTGACAAGCTTTGCAATCCGGCGAATAGCGCTGGTAGGCGTCGGCCGCGGCTACCGGTAGAACCACCACAACCAAAAACACGACGAAAATCCGTAGCCACGTCGACTTCATGGGAACCCCCCGCAGCGAGCCTCTTCCGTACGGCTCTCGCTGGCCGCAAGTCCCCCCATCGCAGTCGACCCTTGAATTGTAGCGGACAGTATCGCCGATACAATACGCGACGCCGAACTCTTAGCCGTCCTCGGTCGATCGCGACTCGTTAGATTTCAGGCACTTGGAAAAGGTGCTTATCCCTGTCAACCTTTGCTCGTTGAAGGAGGCTTGCATGTCAAAAATTGCCGTCGTCCAGTATCCGCCGGTACTTGCTAATCGGGAAGAAACGCTTGCTCGTGCCGTCTCGCTCGCCCATGAGGCGATCGCCGCGGGTGCCAAGTTGGTCGTTTTCCCGGAAGCCTTCATTCCCGGTTATCCGACGTGGATTTGGCGGCTCCGGCCCGGCCCGGACATGTCTCTGGGTTCGGAGATCCACGCACGACTGGTGGCGAACTCCGTGGATCTTTCGGCGGACCACCTCGAACCGCTTTGCTGCGTCGCACGCGAGCATGGTGTCGACATCCTCTGCGGCGTCGACGAGATCGAACCCAAGCAAAGTGCAACGGTGTACAACACCTACGTTCACATCGGCAGAGAGGGGCGGATCGTGAACCGCCATCGCAAGGTCATGCCGACTAATCCCGAACGAATGGTTTGGGGATTTGGAGACGGACAAGGACTTCGCGTCGTCGATACGCCGGTCGGACGTGTCGGCTCTCTCATCTGCTGGGAGAACTTCATGCCGTTGGCGCGCATGGCGCTCTACGCGCAAGGCATCGATGTTCTCTGCGCGCCGACATGGGACAGCAGTGACGGCTGGCGCGGAACCATGCAGCACATCGCGCGAGAAGGGCGTTGTTACGTAGCCAACTGTTGTACGGCGATGGCCGCCGATGACGTGCCAGCGGATTTCCCCGGCCGTGAGCAATTGTTTCCCGACCCAGAGGAGCGCATCAACAGCGGCAACAGCTGTCTGGTCGCGCCAGGAGGGAGCATCGTCGCCGGACCGGCTAGCGGTGAGAACACTATTCTCTATGCGGAAATCGACCGAGAGAAAGTTACCGCGAGCCGCCGGAGTCTGGACGTCGCGGGTCACTACAATCGTCCCGACATCTTCCGCTTCGAAGTCGACCGGCAAGCGCAGCGGCCTATGCGACCGCTGGATTGACGCGCAGCTTCGCGAATCTCCAGAGCCCCACGCATCCCGACGACGCGACGCTCTATAGCACTCCACACGACGCACATCGAAGAGACTCTTATGCACCCCCT
>CAZJCO010000079.1:0-10396 GCA_964544375.1 uncultured Myxococcales bacterium | reverse complement strand
GCAGGCCTCAATGGACAGGCGTACGGTTTGGCTTTATATCGACGGACAGGTCGGTCAATATAAAGCCAAACGGGTTCCAGAGATGCCTAAAATCGTTGATAAAAGTAAAAAAGCCCAGGCAATCGCAAGAGCCGCCGTCGCCGTCTTTCGCCGGCTCGGCTACCACCGCACGCGGATGGCCGACATCGCCGAGGGTGCCGGCATCGGCAAAGGAACGCTCTACGAATACTTCAGCGACAAGCAAGACATCCTGCGCTGCGCCTTCGAGGGTTACTTCGAAGCCTTCAAGCAGGGCGCCGAGCGCGCTGTCGCCGCGCCCAATTCGCCGGGCGCGCGCCTGCTGGCCCTGGTTGATTTTGCGCTCAAGCATATCGACGACTGGCAAGATCACTGCGCTGTGTATGTCGATTATTTCGGCGCCGCCAGAGTCGAAGGCGACGACGGCTTCTCCTTGCGCTCGATCTACGAAGACATGAGCACGATGCTACGCGCATTGATCGCAGCCGGTCAGGAGTCCGGCGAGATAGCGCGGGCGGTCGACCCGACCGTCACCGCCGAACTGTTGCTCTCGGTTTTCGATGGAGTCGTCCTCCACCACGTCTTCGCCGAGGACGGTTGCGATCGAGACGCCCTGCGCAAGGCCGCGCTCGGTCTGTTGGTCGATCGCTTGGTCGAAGTCGATCCGGCGGCCATCGACGCAGCCCCGAACCGCCGAGGGGACGCAGCGTGCTGAGCTACGTCTTCATGAAAATCCTGGAGGGTCGACCGCCGTCCTACGACCAACGGATGGACAAAGTGAGCGGCGGGCGCGTGCGTGCCGCCAAAGAACAGGTCGTATCCGAGCTGCCGCCGGCGGCTCGAGTCCTCGAGATCGGCTGCGGCACCGGAGAACTCGCATCGATGATGTGCAATCACGGCGCAACCGTCGAAGGCTTCGATCTGAGCCCGTCGATGATTGCCGTCGCCAAAGAGCGCATCGCTCTCGAGCATCTCCAACAACGTTTCAGTGCACGGGAAATGGGCGTCGAAGGGTTGGACGACCTGCCCGAGGCATCCTACGACGCCGTGGTCTCCACCTTCGTCTTGAGTGAACTGAGCGAAGACGAGCGCCGATTTGCCCTGCGTCACGCCTTCCGGCTTCTCGGAGCCGGAGGACGGCTGATCATCGCCGACGAAGTCCGTCCCGCAAAGCGGAGACAGCGAATCCTTCACGGCGTGCTGCGCGCCCCGCTCTTGGCGGCAACCTATCTGGCAACCGGAAAGACAACCACGCCGATCTCGAACTTACGCGCCGAAGTCGAAAGCGCCGGATTCACGGTGGTTAAGGAAAATCGATCGAACGGCGGTGCAACGGATCTGCTGGTCGCAGAAAAAAGGGCGCAGGAGGAAGACAAATGAACTCATGGAAAGCGGTCTGGTGCTTGCTGTTCCGCCTTTTCCCCTGCCCCCCAAACACCGGCCTCTATACCATCGGCCGCCCCGGGCCAGACAGCCCGGTGTTGGTCACCTGCAACTTCTACACCACCGTGCGGCGCCTGATGCGTCGCCTCCGCAAAGACGCTGTCGACGCTTGGCTTGTGGTCGCCGACTCCAAGGGGGTCAACGTCTGGTGCGCTGCAGGCGGCGACGAATTCAATACGCACACCGTCGTCAGTGCGCTCAAGACCTGCGGTATCGACGAACGCGTCAAACACCGCCACTTGGTCCTACCGCCGCTCGGTGCACCGGCGATCGTGCCCGACGTGATCCACGAACAGACCGGCTGGTCCTGTCATTGGGGTCCGGTCTACGCCGAAGACATCGCCCAATACTTGGCAAACGGCCGGCGACGCGACGAACGGATGAAACGAGTCACCTACGACTGGCGCGAACGGCTCGATACCGCTCTCGGGAGTCTGTTTCCTTTCTACCTGTTCGCCGCCATCGGCTTCGGACTACTCGCTCCCGGCCTGCTACTGCAGTATCTCGTCGTCGGCGCCTTTGCATTCGTGGTTTTCATGTTGGCCTGCCCCTGGCTGCCGACCGAGCACGGCATCACCAAGGCGCTCGCCCTGGCAGCGCTCTGCGGGGTCATCCTGTTCCTGTCCTATCAGGGCCTCGCGCCCTCGAGCTATGCGTTTCGTAGCACACTGATGATCGCCATGGCCAGTGTCGTACTCTACGGTTCCGAACTCGGCGGACTCGGCTCGACCACGGCAAGCGATCTCGACCCGTTTCTTGCCCGCCTGGGAATCGGCGCCGTCGGCAACGTTGCACTCGCGGGAACCGTTCGAACCGAACTGCTCAACGGCTATCGACGGCTGCATCTTGACGAAGCCAGCTGCGACGGCTGCCGTCACTGTGCGGAGATCTGTCCGCAGGGTGTGTGGGAAATGAATGAGCACAAGCACGCCGTACTGGCGCGCCTCGACGATTGCACGGCTTGCCGTGCATGTCTTACGCAGTGCGCGCCGAGCGCGATCCAAGCGCCCCGCACATGAAGACGCGGCTCGCCGACTTTGTTCTCGAGCGCCCACTGGCGTCGCTCGTGCTGGTGGTCATCGTTACCGCCGTCTTCGGATCTTTGGCCACCGGCATACGGTTCGACCACAGCATCGAATCGTATTTTCTCGCCGAGGATATCCGCAACTACGACAGTTTTCTCGACGAATTCGGCTCGGATGAATTCGTTGCCGTCGCCTTTTCCGACGACAACGTGTTCACACCGGAGAATTTCACCCTCATCGACAGGCTCAGCCGACGCATCGAGACGCTTCCCCACGTTCGCCGCGTCATCAGCCTGACGAACGCGCAGACCGTACTCGGCCGAGACGACTCCGTCGTATTCGAGGACTTGGCGCCCGAGCTTCCGATGACAGAAGAACAGCTGGAGTTGGTCCGGGTGCACGCCTACGCCGATGCTTTCATCCCCGGCACGCTGGTATCCGACGACGGGACCAAGACCGTCGTCGCCGCGGAGATCGATCACATCATCGGCGAGTTTGACTACAAGGTTGTCCTTCTCAAAGCGCTCCGAGGAATTCTAACGGAGGAAACGCAGCGCAGCGGTAAACACTTTTCCGTCGCGGGAACGGCAGTCCTCGACGACGCGCTGTTTCGCTACACCGAACGCGATCAGACGATCTTTTCGCCGATCATGGTCGCGGTCATCGCGGTCGTTAGCTACTGCATGTTCGGCCACTTCGTCAGCGCGCTTCTGCCTTTGCTGGTCGTCCTGTGTTCGATGGCTTGGACTTACGGGTTCATGGCTCTGCTGGGCTACAAGATCAACGTCATTTCGACGATCATCGGACCGTTGTTGATGGCTGTCGGCATCGCCGATGCAATGCACATCATTGCCGACTATCGACAAGAAGCGGCAAAGCGAGAGAACTCCAAGCACGACGCGATCCGCTATTCTTTTCTGCAGGTCGTCGGACCCTGTGCCGTTACCTCATTGACGACCTGTCTCGGCTTGCTCTCGCTACTCAGCGCAAGCCTGGTCCCGATCCGCCAATTCGGACTGGTCGCCGCCTTCGGAGTCGCCTCGGCCTTCGTCATCACGGTACTCCTGCTGCCAGGGCTTCTTCGATTCGTGTCCGTTCCGAAACTCGAGAAAGGACTCGGCCGCACGAACGGCGGCTTCGACCGAGCCCTCGACCGACTTGGTTCGTGGCGCCGGCGGCGCTCGATCGCCCTGCTGCTCCTGTGCGCGCTTGCGATCGCGCCCGCGACCTACGGACTTGGCCACCTTACGATCGGAACGAACACGCTCGATTACTTTCGGCCGGGAGATCCGGTTCGCAGCGACACCGAATGGATCGACGAAAACGTCGGCGGCACGACGTCTCTCGAGTTTTTGGTCGAAGCACACGACGAACAAGGCCTGACGAATCCGGCCTTGCTTCGCAAGATGGAAGAATTTCAGGCCTACCTCCGGACGGTTCCGGGGATCACCAAGGTTTTTTCGGTAACCGATATGATCAAGATGCTCAACCGCGCCTTCGAGGAAGGCCGGTCCGCGGCGTTTCGTATTCCGGATTCGGCCGCGGCGGTTGCGCAAGAGTTGTTGGTAGTCGAAGGAACCGAAGATCTCGACGAGTTCCTGTCGGAAGATCGACAGCAAGGCCGAATTACGGCGCGCGTCGCGATGAAGTCGTCACAACAACTGGCGCACCAAGCTCCGATGGTGGTCGAGCGCATGCACGACATCTTTGGCGATTCCGCTACGACAACGCCCACCGGCCTCGTCTATTTGATGCACCGCATGGAGCGCTACCTTCTCTCCTCGCAGATTCGCAGCTTCGGCCTCGCATTCTTCGTCATCACCCTGGTCATGATGGTCGCGCTACGAGACCTACGCCTCGGCTTGCTCGCGATGGTTCCGAACCTGCTGCCAATCGCCTTCGTTCTCGCCTTGATGCCGGCTCTGGGGATCGCTCTCGACGTTGGCACCGTCATGTTGGCGAGCGTCGCGCTCGGGCTCGTCGTCGACGACACGACGCACTTTCTCTATCGCTTGCGCGAGCAACCAGCCTGGCAAGACGACACCTACTCGGCAATGCGTGCGACCATGCACGCGACCGGACGCCCGATCATCTTCACGAGCATCGCGCTCGCCCTCGGGTTTTCCGTTCTCGTACTCGCGAGTTTCAACCCGTTGATTCACTTCGGCATCCTCGCCAGCCTGGTGATCGCTCTGGCGCTGTTCTTTGATTTGGTGGTGCTGCCGGCGATGCTCGGCTTGATGGCATCACGTCGTCGCTAAGCCCGCGGGCTGCGCTCGGCGATTTGCAATCCGCGGCGGACGACTGGGCACGGAGGCTGACGCAAACCGGCGCGACTGTCCAGCTCGCGCCGGTTTGCACTGCGACTTACTCGCTTATGGTATCAGACGGCACAGGCCCTTGTTGCGGATGCTCGTCCCCGCCGCGTTGGCCTCGCACGGGTTTCCGTACTTCTTCCCATCGCAGCCGCAGACCGGGTCGCTCGGCTGTAAGGAGCACGCTCTCGCTATTGGACGGGGACGACACACCCCCAAACCAGAGGTGCACTGGCCGTCGGGCAGGTCGCAGTACTCGAGCTTGCTGCAAGAGCTGTTGTCACGGCATTTCTTGAAGCCGAGCGTGGTCGTCGTGGTCGAGGTCGTGGTCGTCGTCGCCGGTGCACAGGCGCCGAGATGATCCACGTTGACGCCGGCTTGAGCGGCCAAACACGAACTGCCGTAGGTTGTCCCGTTGCAGCCGCAAACCGGGTCGAAGACCTTCCTGCAAAACTTCGGCTTCACCTCGCAAGTGCCCTGGTTCAGCGTTCTGCAAGTTCCGGTCTTCTTCAGGCAATATTCGCCCGTACGGCAACTCGAGTTCGATAAGCATTTGGCCGGGGGCGGCAGCGTAGTCGTGGTGGTGGTCGAGGTGCTGGTGCTGGTGGTCGTGCTGCCACAGACCGGGCAATCCATCGTCACCGACTGACCGACGGACTTCTTGAGCACGCGCAACGCGTCCGTCACGGTGACCGTACCGCTCCCGTCCACGTCTCCGCAGACGGCCTGGACAGAGCTCGCAGGAAGCAAGACAGTGAAAAGGATGGCGGCGGCAAACCCAATAACGACGCTCGACTTGTTTGGTTTCATGAGGTCGTAGTTACCACGACCTGCGCTCGCCGAGAAGATGATGCGACGGATTTTGCCGCAAGAAATCGCTAGCGCATACGACAGTTCACGTCACCCGGCATGTCGGCGTTGCAGTTGCCGGCAATGCGCCTGCGCTACTGCGTCTTTCGCAGTTTGTTCAGATAATGGCCGACCTCGGTGGCGACCGACACCCCGGAGGTCGCCGCCTGATGCGTCCCCATGCCGGCGGCGCCGGCGTCCGCCCCGGCGAAGTAGAGACCGCCGATCGGTGCCGCAATCGACGGTTTCATGCGCCCGCACTGGCCGACGATCTGACCGAGTCCGACGCATTCGCCGCCTTGCCCGGGCAGCACGCTATCGCGCGTCATCTCGCTGATCTCGCGCGGGCCAGCGTACTCTCGTCGTTCCGTGGCCTCCCAAATCTTGGGGAAGAACTTCTGCATCTGCTCGTCCATCTTCTCCCACAGAGCGGAAATTTCTTCGGCTTCGGGACTGGGGGAACAAATTGTACCCGACACCAAGACCTGCTTCCCGGGCGGTGCGGCTTGCTCATCGTAGAAGGAGTGGTTGCACATGAAGAGGATCACTTCGTCGGGGATCTGCCCCTCCTTTACTTTGAGGAATCGTTCCATGTTCCACCAGCTGTCGTCCGAATAGGCGACGTACATTGCAACGTCCATCACCGGCTTGGCAAGAAAGTAACGGACGCTCGTAAACGCCCAGCCGGGAGCCAAATTGCGGACGTAGTTGACGTAGCTGCGGTCGAACTGGTCCTCACCGACCAGCTTGAGAACCGTCGGCTGGATTCCTGCCGAGCTAATGACGATCGGCGCGCGGAACGTACCCTTGGGCGTGGCCACTCCGGCAACGCGCCCGTTCTCGACGAGGATTTTGTCCACCTTGCAGCCGCAACGGAGCGCGCCTCCGTTCTTTTCGAATTCGCGCAACATGACGTCGGTCAACATACCGAAGCCGCCTTTGTACTGACCGCCGCCGCCGTGGATCATCATATGCTGCATGATACGAATCTGCTCCGAAGCGGCGACCAGATCGATCGGCTCCGCGAGCGACGCGTTCGCATGGAAAGCCAAATAACTGTAGAGCGCGTAAGGGATATCGTAATCCGACAAGAAGTCGTGCATCGAAACGTTGTCCAACTGATCGAGGCGCTCTTCCGGCATCGTCGCCAGCTCGGTCATGAAAGCGATGACCTTCTGCTGGTCGGTCGGATCGTTGAGGTCCCACAGCTGGAAGAACGGACTCGGGTCGGCCATTGCCTGCCCTTGGGAGAGAATCCGATACTCTTTCCAGTCGCGCGCCCGATACGCCAGGCACACGACGTCACGCGTGTCGTCGGGATCGAGCGCCGGTCGGAAATCTTCCTCGACGCCGAGTTCTTTGAAGACGTCGAGAAACGCCGGCGCCCGCATCGGCACCTGGCCGTGCGGGTAGAAGTCATAGGCGTATCCGTCTTTCTTGATGCTCATCATCTTGCCGCCGGTGAAGCTGTTCTTCTCGAGCAACAAGGTCTTGATGCCGCGTTTTTGAAGTAGGGTTGCGCAGGCGCTCCCGCCCGGTCCGCTGCCAATGACGATCGCCTCATAGCTCGCTTCGCTCATCGCGTCTATCTCCCTGCTCGGCCCGCCAAAGGCGGCAATTCAATACAGACAAAAGTAAACAAACAAACGTTCGTTTGCCTACCGCCCTTTGTACAGCGCTTGCGATCCGGCTGCAAGGGCATCAGACCGTCGCCACTGGGTAGGCCCGCGCAAGTCGTGCTTGCCGAGTGTCGTCCGCTCGTGACAACATGGAGGGCGACACGGCGTCGCCCGCGCCCCCTAAGCATGAAGAAAGTCATCGTTTTTCAGCACGTCGCCCACGAGATCCTCGGCACCCTCGATCCGCATTTGCGCGACGCCGGGTATCGCATTCGTTACGTGAATTTCGGCCGCGATCCCGCTGCACGGCCGCGGCTCGACGGCTACGACGGGATGGTCGTCCTAGGCGGGCCGATGAACGTCGGCGAAGTCGACGAATATCCCCACCTGGTAACGGAAATCGAATTGATCGATGAGGCGATCGATCGCGGGATGCCGCTGCTCGGTATTTGCCTCGGCGCGCAACTGGTTGCCGCAGCGCTCGGCGCGAGCATCCGCGCCAACGAGGAAAAGGAAATCGGTTGGTACCCGGTTCGCCTCACCGACGAAGGTCGCTGCGATCCGCTGCTACGTCACCTCGGAGACTGCGAGCACATCTTCCAATGGCACGGCGACACGTTTTCGATTCCGGAAGGCGCCGTGCACCTCGCCAGTTCTCCTAGTTGCGTCAATCAAGCGTTCCGATTCAACCACAACGTCTACGGATTGCAGTTCCACATGGAAGTGGATCAGGCGCTGATCGCGCGTTGGTTGGAAGTTCCGCACCATCAAGAAGAAATCGCTCGGTTGAACGGTAGGATTCGCCCCGAGGTGATTCGCGACGATACCGCCCGCCACATCGACCGTCTGCGCGAGCTCAGCGAGCGTACTTTCACGGAATTCACCAATCTTCTCGGCCTGCCGCGCAAGCGCCGTGCTCTCGGATCGGTTTAGGCGACCCCTTCTACGGCCCGCAGAGTCGTAGGCGACTCTGCTCTGCCTCTGCTAGGATGCCCGCATGATGCGAGGCCTCCCGGCAACTATGGCGTTGTTGGCATCGGCGTTAGCGGCCCTCTTGCTTCCCGGACTTCTCGCGCCTTTCTTTCCACCGTGGCTACGGAGTCTGTTGGCCGCCTACGGATTGTTTCTCGCGCCTGGCCTCGTCGTCGCATCCGTGTGGCGCTCGGAACCTTTCGACCGCGTCGAACACGGCACGATTGCCGCGCTGATTTCTCTGGCCGCGCAGTCTCTGGTCTTCCTGGTGATCGTCTCCACCGGCCGCGGCATCGACACCTTTCTGCCGTTGTTTTCTGTCGTCTGCGTGTTGCTCGCTGGCTTGTCGTTGCGCGATCGGCCGCCGACATCCGTGCCACGGCCTTCGCCGAGAGATTCGCTGCGCGTATTTGGCCGGCCTACGGTGACGATGCTGATCGTCGCATTTCTTCTGTTCGACAGCGCGGCGGCGTGGCACTTCACCTCCACCGGGAGCGTCGATCGGTGGTGGTACCTGGCATACATTCGCCATTGGCTCGAAGCTCCGGCAATCGGCTTCGGCGAGCCGTTTTTCGCAGGGGATTTCACTCACCCCCGCTTCGGCTTCAACGCCTGGATGCTTTCGATGACGGCTTGGTCGAGGATCGCCGCCGTCGATCCGGTTTGGCTCTACCACCGCGCCTGCCCCGTACTCTTGGTACCCGCGGCGTTTGCAGCCCTGTACGTCCTGGCCCGTCGTTTGTTTTGCGATCGGCGAAGCGTCCACTTGGCAGTCCTCGCCGGAGGGTTGCTGTGGGCAGGCGGGACTCTGTTTCCCGTCGCCACCAGGATGCCGGAGGACAAGATCATGGCGCTACTGGTACCGGCGCCTCTCACGATGGCCTTTGTGCTGTACTGGATCGAGCGGCCGAGTCCTCGCTCTCTAGCCTTGCTGGCAACTGCGCTGTTCTTACAAGCCTGCGTCCATCCGTTGATCTACGCGTTGGTTCTACTCGTCAGCGTTCCTTACGCGGCGCTGTCGGCCATGCTGCGGGTGTGCCGACCGGCCACGGCGGCAGTCGCGCTCGGGTTGCTCCTGCTGGGAGCGGCCTACCCCGCGCTGAGCGGCATGCGCGCGGCGAACTCGATGGTCGAGCGCGGCGCATCTTTCGAACACGCCGACAATCCAGTCGTACGAATTCATCGTAGCCGCGCTCGCACGCAGCATCTCGATGGCGACGACGGCTACGTCGTCCACACGCGGTTGCTCGCGCGCCCCCTGCTGATTCTCGCGTTGGCTTCCGTTTTTCTCGTGTTTCGCCGCCGACAAAAAGAACGGTTGTTTCTGTTGCCGGCAACGTTTCTCCCGTTGGCCATCGCCTTCGTACCGCCGCTGCCTGCGCTTGCCGGGGAGGTTCTTCTTCCTTGGATGGTTTACCGCGTGCTGTGGATCATCCCCTGGGCATTGCTTCTGGGTGTCGGACTCGACGAGGCGATGCAGGTCTGGCGGCGCCGGCCCTGGCTACCTCTGGCCGTCGTCATCATCGCCGTCGCGCCTTGGCCGATCCGCGCTTGGCGACAACGCTCAACACCACAACGGCAGGCTCTTGCTCCCCCGCATGACGAAAGTTTTCGTCGGCTCCTGCAGTCGATCGCGTCGTTGCCGGCTACGACGGTCCTCGCAGCGCCGTCCGAAATCAGCGAAAGGATCCCGGCGCTGACCGGTCGTCACGTCCTCGCGCTTTCGGACCGTGGCACCTGGGTCTTCGCCGGAAGCAACCGGCACTCCCGCGATCGTCTGCGCGCGCGCGCCGCGCTGATGGCCGGACTCCCTCAAGCTCCGAGCAGCGCTCCAGCGGCGACCCACCTTCTTACCGTGCCGGCGGCGTCGGCCTCGCGTCTCTGCAAGCACATCGTATTTCGCGAAGACGGGTTTCTGTTGTGCAGTCTCGGCGCCGTCCGCCGGTCCGACAACGCGACGAACGCGATAGAAGACTGGCAAGCGTCGTCAAGTATCTCGACTTCTTCTTTAGAGCGGGCGCTTCGTCCGACGCCGCGCGCCGGAGATCGCGCGTTGCGGCTCGGCGGCGACTGCACGCCGGAGGCCGAACGCTGGCAGTCTCCGCCTTCTTGGTCGCGCACAAGGCCCCGGGCGCGCGACCGCGCTTCGGGTTGG
>CAZJCO010000078.1:0-10411 GCA_964544375.1 uncultured Myxococcales bacterium | reverse complement strand
TTCGTGGCAGTCGATGCAGTCGAGGTCGCGGTGCAGGACCCCGGAGGTCGCTGGCGGGTAGGTTGCGGTGCCATCGGTTCTTGCGCGAGGCAGTTCGGTTGGGAACGGGTCGTCGTGGCAAGCGAGGCAGTCGTCGTTGCTCTGCCCAACGGCCGGAGGCGGTGCTGACACGAGCAGAAACAGCAGCAAACCAAAGACGGCTAACACCGTTCGGGCGTCCGCGGGAACCTTTGTTCGCTGCAATCCGTCTCACCTACCTTGGCGGCGTGCGTTTGCGATGTGCGACAGGTCCTCGATTTCTCTCGGCCGGCTACTCCAGTTCAGGCCGGACGATCCTCGGCGACCGCTCATGCAGCGAAGCTCGTTGGTGGCACCACCGGCCTCTAGCGCGTGCCTAAAGCAGCAAGGGTTGTGCCATCCGGCGCGGCACTCGCGCAATCCGCCGCTTGCCGACAATTCGGCCAGCGCAAAGCGGGCTCGGTGCGAACGAGGGGCTTGCCGCCTGCTCTACCTATGGGAGAAGTATTGGTTTTTTATAGTAACGAGGGTTCTGATCGCGTGAACCGGGCAGTGGGTGCCGAAATTTCGGCGCCCACAATCGGTGAATCGGCGTCAATCCGCATGCGTTTCGTCGTGCTTTGTCCGGTTCAGTTTGCTCTGCAGGGTGGTACGCGGAACGCCGAGCAAGTCGGCCGCCTTGGTCTGCTGTCCCCCCGCCTGACGCAGCGCCCAGGCGAGTACTTCTTCCTCGAAGTGTTCAACGAGTTCGTGGAGGTCGATGTGTTTCTGGCCTTCGAGGTGAAGGCTGAAGGGTTTGTCGCTGCCGCTGCGGTCTTCGCGCAGGTAGTCGGGCAAATGAACCAGCGCGACTTCGGACTCGTGGCAGATCGCGGCGACGGTTTCCATCACTCGCCGAAGTTCGCGCACGTTGCCCGGCCAGTGGTAAGTGCGAAGAGCGCGTCCGACGTCGGGACTGAGACGTCGCGGTTCCGCTCCGGCCTGAACCGTCAACGCGCGTAGGAAGTGCTGAGCCAAAAGCAAGACGTCTTCTCCGCGCTCGCGCAGCGGAGGCAAGGGAATCTCGAGGCCGCGAATGCGGTAGAACAAGTCTTCACGGAAAATGTTTTGCTCGACCGCGTGCCCGAGGTCGACTTTCGTCGTCGCGACTACGCGTGCATCGGTACGAATTTCTTGCGTGCCGCCAACACGGAAGAAGGAGCCTTCTTGGAGGACGCGTAGCAGTTTGGCCTGAATGTCGAGCGCCAGATCGTCGAGGTCGTCGAGCAGAATGGTGCCGCCGTTGGCCCGCTCGAAGCTGCCCTGGCGTCGTTGGATGGCGCCTGTAAATGCGCCTTTTTCGTGGCCAAAAAGCTCGCTTTCGGCCAGGTCTTTGGGGATCGCACCGCAGGCGACGGCGACGAAAGGCCCCTTCGCCCGTCCGCCGCGTTCGTGAAGGGCGCGAGCGACCAGTTCCTTGCCGGTGCCGGTTTCTCCGGTGATTAGCACCGGGGCCGGATTGTCGGCAAACAGTTCGACGCGTTCGAGAACGAAGCGCATCTGCGGCGATTGTCCGACTAGGCCGCTAGATCCGGCGGTTTCTCCGAGGATCGCGTGAAGCTTAGCCAACTCGTTGCGCGAGTCGTGGAGTTCTTTGAGGCGCTGCAAGCGGACGTTGAGTTCGTCGAAGCCAAAGGGTTTGAGCAGATAGTCTGCCGCGCCCTCACGCATCGCCGTGACGGCGGATTCGACGCTGCCGTAAGCTGTCATGACGATCACCTCGGTGTCCGGCGAGCGGCGTTTTACCTCGGTCAAAAACTCGAGCCCGTCCATCGTGGGCATGCGTAGATCGGTAAGAATGACATCCCAACGAACGGCGTCGACTCGGTCGAGCGCGTGGAAGGCGTTGTCGGCGGAGCCGGTCTCGTAGCCCGCCTTACTGAGCAACCGTGCGGTCGTTTCACGGCTGATCTTCTCGTCATCCACGACGAGGACACGCAGCGTCTGGTGCATCACTCCTCCTCCTGCTCGTTCGGCACGAGGTCGGTGGGCAGATTCAAGGATATTCGTGTCCCTTGCCCCGGCGCGCTCTCGACGCGCACCGCACCCCCATGTTGTTCAATCACCCTACGTGCTATAGCAAGACCCAGGCCAGAACCCTCGCCGACCGCCTTGGTAGTGTAGAAGGGGTCGAAAATCTTGGCCAATTCGTCCGGTTCGATGCCCGTACCGTCGTCAATGACGTCGATGCACGCGCTCCGCTGTTCTCGCGTATTGCTGTTCTCGACCGTTGTTCGTACGACAATCTTCCCGCCGGGAGAAGACGCGTCGGCGGCGTTGTCGAGGACGTTCAGCAGGGCTTCGCTTACCCGGTTCACGTCGACCGAGGCGTTCACCGGCGTCGAGAGATCGGTGGTCACACGTACCTTCTTACGCGCCGCGCGCGAGGAGAAAAAGGCGACGGTATCCTTGACGATGCCGCTCAGATCGGTCTGTCGTCGGTCGAGCGGGGCGTCCCGCGTCAGCACGAGCAGGCGCTGGGTCACGCTTTCGATCCGTGACAGTCCCTCCGACATGAGGTCGAGCGTGTCGTCGAAAGACGAGTCGAGTTCTCCACTCGAGCGAAGGAGTTCGACGCAGTTCATGACGCCGTGCAGCGGGTTGCGGATGGTATGGGCGACGCCGGCGGCGATCTCGCCGACGCGTGCCAGGCGCTCCCTGGACAGCGCCACGCGCTCGCGCTGGAAGCTTAGGGCTTCGGCCCGTCGCTGGCGACTTGCCACCGACTGTACGAAGTAGATCGTGCCGAACATCGACAGCACGAAGGCCACGCCGTACCCCAGAACGAACTCGGGTGCATGCCAGAAAGCGCTCGTCGTTCCGGCGCTGCCGGCGCTGGTGGCGAAGGTCAGAGAATGGTGTTCGAGGACTCCTGCCAACTCCGCCAGCAGGGTGCCAACGTGCAGCATTGCCGCGGCAACCCCCAACATCAACGCCGGGCGCAGTGGCAACAGCATCGCGCCGATGGCCATGTGAAAGACGAAAAAGGCGGCGAAGGGATTTTCGATTCCACCGCTCCAGTGCAGCAGGGCGGTGAGGATGGTCAGATCGAAAAAAATCTGCAGGGAGATCGCCCGCTGCAGGTAGGCCGCCGAATGCGCTTCAGGCCGGCGGGACCAGGCCCAAAAAAGACCGTTGCAAGCCATCTGCAGTAGCGCCAGCGCCACCAGCACGCCGGGCGACCGGACGAAGCCAAAGGCGGCAGAAATGCCGGCTACCAGCAGCACCCCGGCCGCGGCCAACCAACGCAGGCGCGTGAGCCACTGAACCCGCTCCGTGAGGTAGCGCAGCTGTGGGTCGCTTTCTTCCGCTCGTAACCGATGGGCTGCCGTGGCCTCTCCTGCCAAACCTTCCACTACGCTCACTAGCTTGCCTCAAGCGGGCCTTGGTTTACAGTCGCACAGTGGCCACGGCGCGAAAGCTCTGTTCGCGCTTAGAATCAGGCCCCTCCTTCGGACCTGGTCGCCGTACGGCTTCTTTCGGCAAACCGAGAGCGTTCATCTGAACGATGTTCAAACGCATCATCCGGTATCGTGTTCTCGTCCTTGCCCTGACTTTACTGGGAACGGCGTTTTTTGCCTCTCAGCTGCACAAGCTGGAGCTCGACCCGAACACCGAGGCCTACGTGCCCGAACGCCATCCGATGCGCGTGTTTTGGGAGGAGGCCAAGGAGCGTTTCGGAATCGGCCGAGAGATCCTCGTCGCGGTCGACACCGGCCGGCCCGGCGGCGTCTTTACTCCGGCGATGCTCGGCGCGCTGCGCGAGTTGACCGAGGGCCTCAAGGAAATCGATGGGGTGATTGCCGACGAGGTGCGCAGCCTGTCGGACGCCGAAGCGATCGTCGGTAACGAGGACGGTCTCGACGTCGTTCCTTTTTATGACGATCCTCCCGCCTCGCAGGCTGAAGCCGATGCCGTGCGGCAGTCGGTGTATGAGAACGAGGTCTACGTCGGTCGCCTGGTCTCACGGGACGGATCAATTGCGACAATCATCGTCCGTACCCATCACGCGTACCGTAAGACGCCGGTCGAGGTGTACCAGGAGCTGGCGGCTTATACCGCGGATCATCCGATTGCCGGCGCGCGTATCCTGATTGCCGGAGACCCGGCGGTTGAAGCCGTGTTCGGCCGGCAAATGGCGGCCGACCTGCAGCGCTTGATCCCGCTGGCGATGGTCGTGGTCGTGGCGATCTTGTTCCTCTGCTTTCGCGGGATCTCGACCCTGCGGCTGCTCGGCCGCACGCTGGCTGCTGCGCTGGCGATCTGGCTATGGGGAGCTTGGGGAGGGCCAGGCTTCGGTTGGACGGGGTTGGCTCTGGCGGCTCTTGCGGTCGCCATGCTGAGCGTTCGCGGCGTGCTTTTGCCGGCGCTGGTGGTCCTCATCTCGGTGGTTTGGACCTGGGGGCTGCAGGGGCTCGCCGGCATGCCGATCTACATCGCGGGAACCTTGGTGCCGCCTCTGCTCCTGGCGATCGGGTGCGCAGACGGAATCCACATTCTCGAACGCTACTTCGAGAAGGCGACGGCAAGCACCGATCGCGAAGAAGTCGTCCTCGAGACGATGAACGAATTGTGGCGGCCGGTGGTCTTGACCGCGCTCACGACCGCCGCCGGTTTCGGCTCGCTTACCGCCGGTAGCATGACGGTCTACCGCGTCTTCGGCGTGACCACGGCCTTCGGCATCTTGGTCGCCATGCTGATGTCGCTTACACTGCTGCCGGCGTTGTTGGCGATGCTCCCGTTGCCGGAAAGGGCCGCCGGCCGACGCTGGAGCGTGCGCTTCGTTCCCGCGGTCTTGGCCGGACTCGGCCGCTGGATCGAGCGGCACCGCCGAGCAGTGCTGCTTGCCGGGGTCGCCTTGACGATTCTTTTCCGTTTCGCTGCCGACAACCTGCAAATCGATTACTCCTGGGTGGAGAGCCTCGAGCCCGACAGCCCCGTGCTCGAGGCGGACCGCGTGCTGCGCACTCGTTATTCGGGAACCACGCCGCTGTCGGTTATCGTGCGCTCGGCCAAAGCCGATGGCGTCAAGGATCCCGAACTACTTTCCGCGTTGGACCGGATCGCTACCGAACTGTCGGCGCACCCGCAGATCGGCGATACGCGGTCGATAGCCGAGTACCTCAAACGCATGAACCAGGCGATGAACGCCGATCACCGTGAGGCCTACACCGTGCCGCGCAGCCGGCAGCTCGTCGCTCAGTACTTGCTGCTCTATTCGATGTCGGGCAACCCGACCGAGCTCGAAGACATGGTCGATTACGATTACCAGTCGGCCAATCTGTCGCTGCTGTGCCGCAGCGACCGCCTCCGTGTGCTCGACGACGTGGTCGGCAGGATGGACAGCCTGCTCGATCGCTACGTTCGCCCGCTCGGTGCAACGGCGACGATTACCGGCTCGGGCATGGTGCTGAAGACCGTGATGGACATGATCTTCGAAAGCCAGGTGTATTCGCTGGCGACCGCCACGGTGCTCGTGCTGCTGTCCTTGTGCGCGTTGTTCCGTTCCGTGAGAGATGGGCTCATCTGTATGATCGGTCCTTTCTTCACGGGCATGGCGAACTTCGGCGGCATGGCCTTGCTCGGCATTCCGTTGGGGCCGGAAAAGGCATTGATCAGCGCCATTGCCCTGGGAATCGGCGTCGACTATTCGATTCATTTGATGTCGCGCTTCCGAGACACGGTCGCCGAGGGCGTGCCGGTCAACGAAGCGATCGTCGAGGCCATGCGGACCACAGGCCGTGCGATTCTCTTCAACGCCCTCGTCGTGATTGCCGGTTTTCTGGTCCTCGCGGCTTCGGCCTCGCCGAGCAATGCGGTGTTCGGCTTGATGATCGCCAGCAACATGGGCATTTCTTGCCTTGCCGCGCTGACCCTGCTGCCAGCGGCGCTGGCGGTGATGGGCTACCTGCAGCAGGCACGCGCCGAGCGGCAGCAAGGCGAGGACGCGCAAACCGAGATTCCCGCGGGCGGGCTTGCCGTGGGTCCCGAAGACAAGCACGCTTAGGCAGGACCGGAGACGATGCTGGCACGAACGGAAACACAACGGGTTTTCGAGGACGCCGTGCGCCAGTGGTGCCAGGCGAGCTTGGCGCCCATCGTTGGCGCGCTCGAGTCGTCGCAAGTTCTTCCGTATCCGACGCTCGCGCGGCTGGGGTCCGAGCTCGGCATCTCGGCGTTGCTCCGGGCCAGCGCCGAGGCCAGGATTCGTACGCTCGCCGGTTCCGACGCCGACGAGCAGGGCGGTGGTGTAGCGGGCGGGGCGACGCTCGGTGGCGGCGCCCTGGGCGACGACCCTTTGCTGGCGAGCATTCTGCTCAAAGAACTGTCGCGCATGTCTCCCGGGTTCGCGCTGACTTTGATCTCGACTCTCGGCTGCGCGATGGCGATCGTCGCGCGCGGCCGCGCCGAGCTGATCGCTTCACTGGCGGTTCCGTTGCTCGAGTTCGAGAAGATCGGCGCATGGGCGCTAACCGAGCCCGAAGCCGGCAGCGATGCTTTCGGCGGCATGAAAACGACGGCCGTGGTCGACGGCGACCGTGTCTGCATCAACGGTCAGAAGACGTTCATTACGAACGCTCCCTACGCGGACGTTTTTGCGGTCTACGCGCGCGTGCGGAGAGGTCAAGAGGAGCGGGTCGGCGCGATCGTCGTCGAGCGCGGCGCGAACGGACTCGAGACGGGCCCGCCGATGAAGAAGATGGGCATGCACGATTCGCCTACCGGGGAACTCTTCTTGAGCGACTGCATCGTGCCGGCCTCGCGCTTGCTCGATGTCGCCGGAGCGGGCGGCGGGGCGAAAAAGGGCGGGGGTGCAACCCTCGATGTTCTCAACCTCGAGCGCGCGACCATGCCGGCGATGTGCCTCGGCATCATCGAACGCTGCACCGAAGAATCGATTCGCTACGCCAAAACGCGCCGGCAGTTCGGTCGGACGATTGGGGAATTCCAGGGAGTGGCATTCAAGCTGGCGCGTATGGAAATCGCCCTCGAGAACGCGCGCAACCTGGTGCGCGAGGTTGCGCGCGCTCAGGCCGAAGGAAGGCTCGACCCGCGGCTGGCGTCGATCGCAAAACTCTACTGTGCCGAACAGGCCACCGCCGCGGCTCTCGAAGCGATTCAGATTCACGGCGGCGCCGGTTACATGGCCGAGTTGCCGCTGGAGAAACTGATGCGCGACGCCAAGATGCTCGAGATCGGCGGCGGTACGAACGAGATCCAACTGCAGACGATCGCGCGTCGCTTGCTTGCGTGAGACGAGCGACGTCGGTGGGAGGGCGCCTCGAGGAAGTCAACCGTGCGCGCTTCGTGCCGGGTTCGAGCGGAGGATTCTACGAGAGCTACTTCCAACGCGGCAACCATCCGAGCCGGCCGCTCGCGTTCTGGATCCGCTACACCCTGATGTGTCCGCGCGCGGCGCCCGAGCGCACGATCGGGGAACTTTGGGCGGTCTGGTTCAACGGAGAGACCGGCCGCCACGTTGCGGTGAAGCAAGAAGTCGGCACGCGCGACTTCGGTTTCGACCGCTCCAGTTTCGACGTGCGTGTTGCCGGGGCACGGCTCGACGCCCGAGGATTAACCGGCGCGGCCGCTTCTGGCGGTCACGAGATCTCGTGGGATCTCGGCTACGAGGGCGAACAGCCGGCGCTGTTGCTGCTGCGTCGCGCGCTTTATCGCGGCAGGTTCCCGCGTGCCAAGGCGCTCGTCGGACGCCCGCTCGCGCGTTACCGGGGCACGCTCGAGGTCGATCGGCAGCGGATCGCCGTCGACGATTGGATCGGCAGCCAGAATCACAACTGGGGCACGCGTCATACCGACCACTACGCCTGGGGACAGGTGGCCGGCTTCGATGACTCCGGTGACGCTTTTCTGGAAGTCGCCACCGGCCGACTCAAACTCGGCCCGCTGTGGACTCCGGCGATGACGTTGCTCGCGTTGCGCATCGACGGTCGTGAGCTGCGCTGCGACTCGGTGCTGTCTTCCCTGCGAGCGCGGGCGTCGCTCGAGTACTTTGATTGGCGCTTTGACGCGCCGGTGTTCGGCGGTCGGGTTCGCGGCCGCATCCGTGCGCCGCGGCGCGCCTTCGTCGGGCTGCGCTACAGGAATCCTCCGGGCGGCGTCAAGTTCTGCCTCAACTCCAAGATCGCCGGTTGCCGCGTCGAATGGATCGAGGACGGCGCCGCGCGACCGAAGCGAGTGCTCGAGAGCGCATCCCGCGCCGCGTTTGAAATCTTGACGGACGATCCCGCGCACGGCGTCGAGTTGCTCGCGTGATTTTCTGCGCGCGGTTTTGCTCGACCGCTGCTTCGTGGTAGCCGATTCGTGGCGGCGCCGTGCGCGCCGCCGGGGAGGAGGCAGTCTACCGTGAAAGCCGTCTTGTGTAAGGAATACGGGCCGCCCGAAAGCCTGGTCGTCGAGGAGCTACCCTCGCCGCCGTTGGAGCCCGGTCAAGTGCGCCTGCGCGTTCGCGCCTGCGGCGTGAACTTTCCCGATACGCTGATCATCGAAAACAAGTATCAGTTCAAACCGCCGCTGCCGTTTGTTCCCGGCGGAGAAGCCGCCGGCGAAGTGATCGAAGTCGCTTCCGGCGTGAGCACGGTTTCCGTCGGTGATCGGGTGATCGCGATGGTCCTCTGCGGCGGCTACGCGGACGAACTGGTGGCCGACGTATCACGGGTGATGCCGATTCCGGAGGGAATGGACGATGCGACCGCCGCGGGCTTCACGATGGTCTACGGCACATCGCATTATGCGCTCAAGCAGCGCGCCGAGCTGCGGCCGGGCGAGACCTTGCTCGTGCTTGGTGCGGCGGGCGGCGTCGGACTGGCGGCGGTCGAGTTGGGCAAGTTGATGGGCGCGCGCGTGATCGCTGCGGCTGGCTCGGCCGACAAGCTGCAACTGTGCAAAGAATACGGCGCCGACGAACTGATCGACTACTCCAAAGAGAGTCTCAAGGACCGCACGCGCGAACTCACCGGCGGCATCGGCGCCGACGTCATCTACGATCCGGTCGGCGGCGACCTCTTCGACCAGGCGATCCGTGCGATCAACTGGAAGGGCCGCATGTTGATCGTCGGGTTTGCCAGCGGGAGAATTCCCGAACTGCCGGTCAATCTGGCATTGCTCAAAGGCTGTCAGGTGGTCGGCGTATTCTGGGGCGCTTTTACCGCCCGCGAGCCCGAAGTGAACGCCGCCAATCTGGCCGAGCTGGGCCGTTGGTTCAGCGAAGGGAAGATCCGCCCCCACGTTTCCGCCAGCTATCCTCTCGAGCAGGCGCCGCAGGCCCTGCGCGCCATTCTCGACCGCAAGGCGAAGGGCAAGATCGTCCTCGTCCCCGGGCAGCCGTGAGCGACCGAGAAATCGCCGGCTGGACAAATGCCGCCTGGACGGTGTAGTCTATGCGTCCCTGTCCGCCGGAGAATCCGATGAATCCGAGTTTCTACGTCCGCCGGCCGAAGCAATCGAAGATTCCAAGGTATCTGATTTCCGCGCTGCTTTGTGCCGTTGTCTCCCTCTCTGCCGGTCGCGCGGCGGCCGCCGTCTCGACTGCCGACGAGATCTGCGCGCCCACCGCCGATCCCTGCGTCGTCAGTTCGCCGGTCGACGTACTCGACGGATCCGTCTTGGACTTCGGCCTGCGCGAATTACAGATCGTCGGTAACGGCAGCCTCTCGATCGGGGACGGCGCGATTACCGTACGTTGCGGGCGCTTCCTGACGACGGTCGCCGGTCAGATTGCAATCGATGCGCGGGTGCAAGCTGTCGGTGGCGGTACCCTCGGCGGCGACTTCTTCCTCGATGTGTTTGGCAGCTGCGCGGGCGACGTCAGCAGGCGTTGCCAGCGTACCCTCGATTGTCAGCTCGGCGTCTGCTCGTCCGGACGCTGTACAGGCGACACCGCGGTTCTTTGTTCGGTCGATGCGGACTGCGATCTCGGGGCCTGTCAAGGCACAACGGCGACGATCGATCTTGATGGCCGGATCCGGGCGAGCGCGGATGTCCCCGGTTCGGTTACGCTCTCGTCGCCCGGGGACATCACCATCGCCGGACAGATCTTGGGCAACAGTAGCAGTGCGGACGACGACGGCGGAACGATCGACATCGACTCCCAGCAGGGTGCCGTTACGGTCGCGGCCAAGCTCGACGTCAGCTCCGGGAGGTTCGGGCTCGGGGGTGACGTCAACGTGACAGCGGCCACGACGATCCGCGTAGACGACGACATCATTGCCGAGGGAGGCGAGAGCGACGGCGGTGCGATTGACCTGACCGCCGGTCGCGACGTGATCGTGACGGCCTCGGTGTCGGCTGTGCGGACGACCGCCGCTGGGGTTGGCGGCGCGGGTGAGCTCTCCGC
>CAZJCO010000077.1:0-10529 GCA_964544375.1 uncultured Myxococcales bacterium | reverse complement strand
ATACCCCGGCACCTACCACACAACTCGCGGGCGGTTTGCCGCGCGTCACTCGCTCCGCAGAGGTCGTGGGACTGCGGCGGTCGCCGCGGAACTCCGCTGGCTCGCGGGCAACCGCGGCAAGCCCCTCGGCGCGCCGCTGCTGCAGGCGTACTTGCGACTACCGTTTGAAGTGTGCGAGGCGCTACGGCAGCGGCGAAATCGCGACACGCGGCAATCGGGGCTGTCTTCGTGAGTCGCCTGCTCGTCGTCGGTGTCGGCCGGCCGTCGTTCGTCGAGGGTAGCGAGCACCACGGCCCCGGGCTTCGCTGTGGCCACTTCGCGACCGCGCTTGCGCGCGCCGGCCATCAAGTGCTGGTCTTGTCTTGTCGCCTCGGAGAAGGACGCGATGTCCGCATCGCCGCGGAGCGTCCGACCGAGGTCGATGGCGGATCGGTTCTATGGACGGAGGCCTCCGAAGCGGCGTTCGAGAGCCTCGCCTTGCGGGAGCGCGTTCTCGCCTTCGATCCTCAGGCCGTGATTGGTGCTACCGTCTACGCGGCCTCGGTCGCTCTTCGCCTCCGTCTCGAGCTGCCGTTTTGGGCGGATGTGTTCGGCGACTTCATGGCCGAGGCGCAGGCCAGAGCCCGCGTTGGTGCGAACGACGGGGTCGTCGCGCGATTCTGGCAGGCTTTCCTCCCCGTGCTGGAACATGCCGATCGCTTCTCCTGTGTCTGCGAAACGCAGCGCTGGGCTTTGACCGGGCAGCTCGGTCTGAGCGGCCGCCTGTCTTCGCTTACCGCCTTCGAGCCACTGGTCTCGCTGATCCCCTGCGCTGCGGAAGCGCAGCGGTCGCCCGTCGAGGCGGGCCCCTTGGTGCGCGGGGTCCGACTCCCCGAGGAGGCTTTCCTCGTGCTATGGAGCGGCAGCTTCAACACCTGGTGCGATGTCGATACGCTTTTCGCAGGTCTCGAGCTGGCGATGCGGCGAGAGCGTCGAATGTATTTCGTATCGACCGGCGGAGCTGTCCGCGGTCACGACGAGAAGACCTACCGGCGCTTCTGCGAGCTGGTTGCGGCCAGTCCCCTACGTGAGCGCTTTCACCTGCTGGGATGGATCGATCGGAATCGCTCGCAGGCGATTGTCAGAGAGGCGGACCTCGGCGTGGTCAGTGAGTACCCCCTGCTCGAACGGCAACTGGGATCGGAAAACCGGGTGGCCGGCTGGCTTGCCGAGGGACTGCCTTGCGTGACGACGGCCTGCAGCGAACTCGGCCGCACGGTCAGCTCGCGGGGGCTCGCCTTTGCCGTACCGCCGGGCGATCCGGAGGCGCTTGCGCAAACACTGAGCGAGCTTTGCCACCGCCCGCAAGCGTTGGCGAAGGCGGCCCGTGCGTGTCGCGCATACGCCAACGAGTGCCTCGGCTATCAATCGACGGCGGCGCCGCTGCTCGAATGGAGCGAGGCCCCGGTCTTTGCCGCCGACCGCGGGACGCGGCCGGTCGTATCGGTCGGCCTTCTGTCGGAACCAGCCTCCATGGTTGGGCTGCTCGAGGCCTATCTGGCGGAACTGACGCTGCCTCAGGTATTGTATCGATCCGTACGGTGGGGCTGGCGTCGCCTTCTTGGCGGCCGGCGACGGTGCTCGGTTGAGAAGCGCCGTCGCGCCGACTAACATCGCGAGTTCCGTGGCGTTCCGTTGCGTCTCCTGCGGGCCGGTTGCGGCCTGCTTCGGTCCCGGTCCGGTGCGGTACGGCGCAACGATCGATCATGAGCGACTGCAAGCGTGTACTCGTCATCGGACTCGACGGGGTTCCCTTCGCACTGATCCGCGACTGGGCCGAGGCCGGCCATCTGCCGGTGCTTGGCGGATTGATCCGATCGGGAGTCGCCGGCGATCTGGCCTCTACCATGCCGCCGACCTCCGGACCTTCGTGGACTTCGCTCTCGACCGGAAAGAATCCAGGTAAGACCGGCATCTACGACTTTCTCTATCGACGTCCGGGCGGTTACGTCTTTCCTCCGGTAAACACGAGTATGCGCAGCGGGACTTCGCTATGGGCTCTGCTCAGTGCGGCGGGTCGGCGGGTCTCCGTCGTCAATCTGCCGATGTCGTATCCGGTCGAGGAGGTGAATGGGGCGTTCGTCAGCGGTTGGATGACGCCCTATTTTGCCAAGGACTTCACCTGGCCGCGCGAGTTGGGGGAGGAAATCCGCCGAAACGTCGGGGATTATCGAATCTATCCGGCCGAGACCTTTGCCGAGGGGCGCAAGCAGGCCTTCTTCGACGCCTGCGACGATCTGCTCGAGCTATTGACGCGGACCAACTTGTACTTGATGCGTCGACAGCCTTGGGACTTGTTCCTCACGGTGTACTTCGATACCGACCGGGTTCTTCATCAAGCCTGGCATTATCTCGACCGACAACATCCGTGGCGCCGGCATCGGCCGGAAGATCTGTCGGCGCCGGTGCTGCGCTACTTTCGCCGGCTCGATGCCGACATTGGCCGGCTGATCGACGCTGCCGGCGAAGGAACCCGAGTGATCGTGCTTTCGGACCATGGCATGGGGCGTGCCTCGCGCTTCGTCGTTCTCAACAACCTGTTGTTGAGAACGGGCTTTCTCCAACTCGCCAGTGATCCCGTGACACGACTGAAGCACCTCGCCTTCCGTAGCGGATTCACCATCCGTAACGTCCATCGCCTGTTTGACCGTCTCGGTCTCGCCAAACATGCTGAATACAAGAACGTGTATTCCTTCGACGGCCTCCTCAAGCGCTGGTTTCTGTCCTTCGACAACGTCGATTGGCCGCGGTCGCGCGCCTATTCTTTCGGACGACACTACGGATCGCTTTACCTGAACGTTCGCGGGCGCGAACCGCAAGGATGTGTCGAGCGTGGTGCCGACTACGAATCGACTCGGGAGGAAGTTGCGCGCGCGATGCTCGATTACGTCGATCCGCAACTCGGAAGGCCTCTGTTCTCTCGTGCGATCGAGAGAGAATCTCTGTATTCGGGCGATCGCTTTGATGAGGCTCCGGATTTGTTGTTGTTGCCTTCCGACGAGAGCGACATCGTCTACGGGCTTAGCGACTTCGGTTCGAATCGTGTCTGGGACGACACCTACCGCTATTCCGGGATGCACCGTGACGAGGGGCTTCTGATTGCGGCCGGCCCCGGCTTGAAACAAGGCGAGCCGTTCGCCGGTGGCGGCATCGTTGATATTGCTCCGACGGTGCTACATTGGCTTGCCGAGGCGGTGCCGAACGATATGGACGGGCGTCCTTTGGTTTCGCTGTTGACGCCCGAGGCGCTGGCGAGCAGCCCCGTTTCATGGAACCGAAGCGGCAGCAACGCGCCTGCCGCCGGCGAGCGGCACTACGACGAGGACGAGGAACGCGAGATCATGGAGCGTCTGCGCGATCTCGGTTACCTCAACTGAACGCGTGACGAGCGAACGCCTGTCGGCAGCACTCCTCCTCATCGCCGCTCTGCTCGGCTTATGCGGAGGCTGGTCGCTTCTTCCCTCGCCGGCGCTGTTCCTGGTGCTGACTCTGCTCGGCGGCCACATTGCCGTGGCGATTCTCGTGCCGCAGGCGGATTCGCCGGAGCCGTGCTGGCTGGCGGGGCCGGGCCGCTTGGCGGTGGACTTTTGCGCTTCTCTGCTCCTGGTCGTTCCGGCGGTCTTGCCCCTCTACTTTCTCTCGGCCGGGCTGGACGCGACGCGCTGGACCCTCCCGCTGATCTACATGCTACTCGCCGCCGTCGTGCTGCTGCGGGGGCAGAACTCGACAAACACTAGCTACGACGATTCCGACCGTGCTGCGTCGTGGGGCGTGTGGGCGGTGGCAGTACTGCTTCTTCTCCCGGCCGTGCTGCGCTTTGCCGGCGGGACGGTAGATGACTGGTGGGATCTTTCATTCGTCCGCGCCTATGCCGATCGCGAGACCTTTTCCTTTGACGAAGCGGTTCTGGGTTCGTTGCGGGTTCACCCGAGGTTTGCCTGGAACAGTTGGCTGCTCCTTCAGGCGATTGCTCGCGTGTTCGGTGCCAGTCCGATCGAAGTGCAGCAATCCCGCCTGGCTGCGCCACTGGTCTGCATCCTGGTCGTGTCGGCGACTACGCTACTGGCCGGTAGCGTCTTCGGCCGGCGTCGTCGGACTGCTCGATTTGCCAGCGTTCTCTTGCTGCCGCTTTGGCTCTGGGGCACCGAAGCACTGCCGTTCTTTACGCGCCTTCATCAAGACAAGTTCGTTGCCGGATTGGTCGTGCTGCCGGTGGTTCTCGCGGCGACCGTCCAGTTATGGCTCGCTCGCGAAAAACGGGCCGTCGTCTGGTTTGGCCTCGCGCTCGGGGCTTGCGCCACCATCCACGGGCTGATCGTCGCTATCGCGCTGCTGGGTGCCTGCGCCGTGACAATCGCTTGCCTCGCAGCGTTGCCAGCAGAGCGTGAACCGGCCGTGCGCCGGCTGCCACCGCTCACCGGCAAATTGGCTTGGGCTTTGTTCGTGATTGCGGCGGCGATCGCCTACCCGTTATGGCAGGCGATTGCCGTCAAATCCTGGTTCGCTAGCGAAGGCATCTCCTTGGCGATTGCCGACAACCCGGTGGTGCGCGCACACCTGGCGTTGGACCGCCTTCTGTGGCCGACAACGCGGTGGGCCATCGTCCGTCCGTCCGCGGTATTCGCGCCGATTGCGGTACTCGCCGTGCCCGCGCTGTTTTGCGCCTGGCGCCGACGGTCGCAGCTTTCCGCGCGTGTGCTGCTCACGCTCAGCGCGGTGCCCTGTCTGTTGTTGTTCGTTCCGCCGTTGTCGTCGGCGGCCGGTGCGTTGCTGGTTCCGTGGATGCTGTACCGAGTTGGTTGGCTGGTGCCGATGCCGCTGCTGTTCGGCGCGACTGCCGAGTTCGTCCTCGCCCAACGTGGCTGGCGCAGGCTGGGGTCTCTTGCGCTTTTGCTCGCGGTCGCTGCTGCGCTGTCGGCGCCCGTGGTTTCGGGTCGGCTCGCGCGAGAGATGCGGCCGCATCCGCTAGCCTGGCGCAGCGAACCGGCCGGTGCGACGCTCGGGCTCTACCGCTTTCTTGCCGCGCGAAAACCGCAGGGCCCGGTGATTGCCGCCGCAGGCCTTTCGAATCTGATCCCGGCGATGACGGGCCATCCGGTGCTTGCCATGTCGGAACGGGCGACGCTCGTGTTCTCCGGGAGTGAGCGGCAAGCCTACCAGCGGCTTTACGACCGCGCGCGCTTTCTTTCGCGCGGCGCCGACGCGGCGGCGCGCGCCCAAATCGCTCGGCGATACGGTGCGCGTTACGCGGTCTTCCGGCGTCGTTATGTGGTTCGCGGAACGGAGTCGGCTTGGGCCGACGGTACCGATGCGTTGACCTGGCGCAGTTGGCTACAGGCCGGAGCTCTGCCGACTTGGGCAGCGAAAGACGACGATCTACACCGAGCGATTCCCGAGGGCTGGCAGACCGTTTATCGTGACAGGGATTTCGTTGTCGTTGGCATGGACGTTTTGAGCGCGCCGGCGACCGTGACCACTGCCACTGCCACGCTCACGCAGCGACCGTCCTGGCTTGTGCCCTTTGCTGCGAGCAGACGGAGCGCCGCACCCCCGGGTACCACCGTTCTGGCCAGTGCCGCGGCCTACCCAGGAGCGCGGTATCGTTTCGACCCGACACCGGCATCTGCCGGCACGTCCCGCGGCCCGTCATGGAACGCGGGAGGCCTGTTCTGGGGAGACGGGCCGAGCGAAGTACGCGTGGAAGTCGAGCTTGAGCATGCCTGCGGCGTGACCGGCGTGGAGCTCGTGCCGTCGTTGCCGAGCGGACGACGCGAGGTCTTGGAGCTCTCGAGCGAGGGGCGTTCGGTGCGAGTACGAGCGCACGACGAAATACCAATCTATCTCGAACTGGCGCCGCGACCACGCCGGCGGGTCGTTGTACGCATCCGTTCCCTCATGGGCCTGCCGTTTTCCCTGGTCGACCTGCGCGTGCTGGGGCACGAGCAGAGTTGCCGGCCGTCCTGGTTTCCGTTGATGCATCCGCAGTGGGCGTTGCCACAAGTTCCGATGTCGGAGTGGATCGAGCAACTTCGAAGCTATCCCAATCAAGCCCGCCAGGCCGAGCAGGCGGCCCGGTTGCGCCAGGCGGCCGGTGCCGGGGCCGACGCGGCCGCAATCCTGAGACTCGCCTTGCAACGTCAGGCCAATCGCCCACACACTTGGATCGAACTTGGGCTGCTCGAGCAATCCATCGGCCGCAGCGAGTCGGCGACGCGGCGTTTTCGCAAGGCGCTGGCGCAGGATGCGGCAAGCGCTTGGGCTAGGGGGTGCTTGGCCTGGGCGGAGCTGCGGCGGGGGGCGCTGGTTGCGGCGCTGTGGCACGACGTGCAGGCCTTGCAAGCCGAACCGCAGTACGCGGACGCTTATACTATTCTCGGTCTTGCCATGCGGCGCCTTTCGTTGGACAGTCTAGCGCGCCGTTTTTTGACGCGTGCCGTTCGGCTCGACCCGCGCCGGGACTGGGGAGTTCTCGAGTTGAGCAAACTGCTTCTTGCTAGCGGAGATCGCGATGCGGCGGCGCGAAGCCTGAGAGAGTATCTCCGGCTAGTGCCGGACGATCGCCGAGCGGCCGCGCTGCTCGGGCGCGTAGGTTCGGGGCCGGCGGCCCTAGGGGCAGACGGCCGGTGAGGATCGCTATCATCGGGCCGGCACCTCCCTTGCGTGGCGGCGTTGCCGCGCACACGGCCGGGCTGGCGCGGACCTACCAGGAGCTCGGGCACGACGTAACAGTACTCTCGTTTGCGCGGCTCTATCCGCGCAGCCTCTTTCCGGGCCGTAGCCAAACCAACGGCACGACTTGCATCGGCGAGGCTCTGCTCGATTCCCTCGATCCGGCTTCTTGGTGGCGCGGGCGCTACTGGCTGGCCGTTGCCAACGTGGATCTGTTGGTGTTGCAGTGGTGGCATCCCCTGACGACGCCGGCAATGCTCGCGTGTCTTTCGTCGTCTGCGGACGCTCGGGTGGTCGTCGTCTGCCACAATGCGGCGCCGCACGAATGGTTTCCTGCCGGCCGCTTGCTGCTTCGCAGTTTGTTGCGCCGCGCGACGGGGGTTGTCTGCCATTCGCGCCACGTCGCGCGCTCTCTTGCGCCGATGATGCGGGATCGTCCGGTGCGAGTCGTTGCTATGCCCCATCTGCTCGCGCCAGCAAACACGACTCCGCGAGAGTGCGCGGCGTTGCGGAAACGACTGGGGATCGGTGAGACCGATCGCATGGTCCTCTTTCCCGGCCACCTACGCCGATACAAGGGGATCGACGTGTTGCTCGAGGCCTGGGCATCGGCCGAACTGCCGCGCCGCGCAGTGCTGGTGTTGGCAGGCGAGAGTTATTTGCCACGAGGTCGCCTCGACCGCATGATCGCGCGCAGCGGGAAACATCGCCGGATCTGTCGAATCGACCGTTATTTGAGCGAAGACGGCATCCGCGAGCTGTTTGCAGCAACCGATTGTGTCGTACTCCCATACCATTGCGCTTCGCAGAGCGGTTGGGCGCCGGTCGTGCAGTCGGCCGGGCGGCCCGTGATCGTCAGCGAGGCGGGCGGGCTCGTCGAACAGTTCTCGGGCTACGAGCGTGCCGTTTTCGTACCGCCCGGAGATCCTTGGCGGCTGGCGGCCGCACTTGCCCGCGTCCTGCGCTCGGGCAGCGGTGGCCCGGGGCCGCCCAGTGCTTCGTCTGCCGCGACGCGTCGGACTTTTTCGGATTTTGACCGGCGCTGGCTCGCCCTGGCCCAGGCCTGCGCGGGGATGGCGCGTGAAGGCAACGGCAGGCTGCTGCGTCCAACTGTTAGTCGGTGAAAAAGCCGCTGAAGCCCGCGCGGTTACGACGCTTTGTTCGTGCATGATAGAATGATGCGTCGAGCCGTACTGCAACGGCCTCACGATAACGTTCAATGACGACTTTTGCATACCGCGCGACGACATCCGAAGGACGGCTGGTCGAGGGCGTCCTCGAAGCCGATGCCGAAGCGATCGTCGTTGCGAGCCTTCGCAAGCAGGGCTACATCCCGCTGGAGGTCGAAGCCGGGACCGGGACCACACGCTCTGCTCGCCGAGGCTGGTCGCTTCGGTTGCCTCGGCTGAGCCTGCGTGGGCGCGTTCGCGGCCGCGACCTCATGCTGTTTACAAGGGAGTTGGCTACGCTGTTGCGAGCCGGGATGCCGTTGGACCGGAGTCTGCAGAGCCTGGCAGCTCTCAGCGAGAACGCGACGCTTCGTGGAGTCGTGTCGGAGGTCCTTGCACGCATTCAAGAGGGAAAAACTCTGTCGGACGCGCTGTCGGAACACGCCGCCGTGTTCCCGCCGCTCTATGTGAACATGGTTCGGGCGGGCGAAGCGGGGGGCGTTGTCGAGTCCGTACTCGAACGCTTGTCGGAGTATCTCGAAAGCAGCGAGAAAGCGCGTGACGAAATTCGCTCGGCGATGACGTACCCCCTGATTTTGGCGCTGGTCGGAAGCGCATCGATCGTCGTGTTGCTGACCTACGTCTTGCCGAAGTTTACCTTGGTATTTGCGGATCTCGGTGCCGCGATGCCTGCGTCGACCCGTTTCGTGATGGCGATGAGCGACGGGTTGCAACGCTATTGGTGGGTGGTGCTCGGTGTCGCAGCGGTGGTGACGATCGCTTTTCGCCGATACGCAAGCACTCGCGAAGGCCGGCTGCGAACACACCGTTGGATGCTGGAGATGCCGCTGATCGGCGAACTGGTTCGAAAGGTCCAGGTCGCCCGTTTTGCGCGCACGCTCGGTACCATGCTGCAGAGCGGAGTGCCGTTGCTACGGTCGCTCGACATCGTGCGCGCGATCGTCGCCAATGTGGTAATTGGCAACGCGCTCCAATCGGTACAGAGAGACGTAAGCGAAGGGAAGGGGTTGGCGCAGCCTCTCGAACGTACCGGCGTTTTTCCTGCACTCGCGTTGCAGATGGTGTCCGTTGGCGAGGAAACTGGTCGCCTCGACGACATGCTCCTGATCGTCGCGGATCACTACGACCGCGAGGTTTCCAATACGGTATCGCGTTTGATGAGCATGGTGGAGCCGGCCATGCTCCTCGTGATGGGATTGGTAACCGGCTTCATCGTCATCGCAATGTTGTCGGCTGTCTTCAGTATCAACCAAATGTCGTTCTGACGACGATCGGGCACGGAGGTAAAGAGACACAATGCAAGGCAAACAACGTCGGCAGCGTCGCAAGGCCGGTTTTACGCTGGTCGAGTTGCTCGTCGTGATGGTCATCCTCGGCTTATTGGCGTCGATCGTGCTTCCCAACTTCTTCGGGCAGGCAAAGAAAGCGCGTGTTCGGACGGCGACGGTGCAGATAGCCACCCTCGGTACGGCGCTCGATGCCTTTGCGCTCGATACCGGGCGTTATCCGAGTTCCGAAGAAGGGCTCCAAGCGCTTGTCTCGGAACCGAGCGGCCTCGAGACCTGGGACGGGCCGTATCTGAAGAAGGACGTTCCTAAGGACCCGTGGGGCAAGGACTACGTCTATCGCGGTCCGTCCCAGGGCCAGAGCTATGAGATTCTCTGCTATGGTGCGGACGGCACCGCCGGTGGAGAGGGTGACGCGGCGGACATCTCGAGCAACGAGTGAATTCGGAGCGACCAGCCCATTGCATTCTCGCGAGGCGCGGCAGTACGGCTTCACGCTGATCGAACTGGTGGTGGTGATGGTGATCATCGCCGTTGGCGCGATGCTCATTACGCCGGCATTTCAAGCAGGCGCCCGCCAACGGGAAGTCCGCCGTACCCTACAACAGATGCAAAGCATCATTCGGCGGGCCTCTTCTACCGCGATTCTAAAACGCACTCGGGTCAAACTGCGGCTCCGTCCCGAGGATGGAACACTGGCGCTGGCTGTAAATCCAAAGGTCGAGGAGACTGGGTCGTCGCCGGCCGCGACCCACGAAGCCGTGACCTCCGGCGATGACGAGACCGCGGATGGCGACGGCTTCGTGGTCGCGCAACAGTTGCGCCTGCCGCTTCGCGCCTCGATCGGTGACGTCGAAGGCGGCCGCATGGAAGACCATGACCGAGCCATTGCCTTCGACTTTCTGCCGACCGGCGGTTCGAGCGGCGGCCGAATCGAGTTGCGTTTCGCCGACGAAGTGGGGGGAGTTGCGCGCCAAGGCTATGCGTTGGTGCTCGATCCGTTGACCAGTGCCCTGCGCCTCGAGGAGCTCCGGTGAAGGGTCGTTCCGGATTCACCTTGTTGGAGGTGCTGATCGCGACCTCGATCGCTGCCGTGGGCATCGTCGGTCTGCTCGAATTGTTCTCCGGTAGCTCGCACCTGGCACGTGCTTCGATCAAGCAGACGCGTGCGCTGTTGCTCGCCCGATCGCTGATGGACTCGGCCCTTTGGCGGGCCGATCTTGAGCGAGGCGAGAGCAGGGATGCCAACGACGAATTCCGCTGGCAGGTGAAAATAGAGCCCTACGAGCCGAGTCTGGGCGCGCCCGACCATGCCGAGAGCCGTGAGAACGTGTCGGACTCCTAC
>CAZJCO010000076.1:0-10570 GCA_964544375.1 uncultured Myxococcales bacterium | reverse complement strand
CCCCGTAGCTCTCTTCCGCGTTGGGATGGGCGGGAACTGTCCGCAAAGATCGTGGTCGACGAGCGAGCGCCCGCCGAAGAGGTTGCCGCGGCGGCCGCGCTGTTGCGGGACTGCGCGCCGCGGGCCAAGCTCTTCTTGCAACCGATGACGGATCTCCGCACCGATCGCTGGGGCATTTCGGAAGCAGGATTGCTGCGCTTGGCGGCAGTGGCCGCGCGCGACGGCCAGGTCTGGGTCCGGCCGCAATTGCACAAGATGATCGGAGTACGCTGAGCGACGATGGCTTCGACGAGTCCTCAAACTTTGCGCTATCGTGACGCAACCTGGCGTTACCTTCGTGAGGAAGTCTTCGACGTGTTGGTCATCGGAGGCGGAATCAACGGTGCCGCAGTTGCGCGCGACGCCGTCCTTCGCGGCATGTCGGTCGCCTTGCTCGAACGGGGCGACTTTGCCATCGGCACCAGCAGTCGTTCCTCGAAACTCATCCACGGCGGCGTGCGTTATCTCGAGCAGGGCGACATCCCCTTGGTGCTCGAATCCTGCCGCGAGCGCGATTTGCTGCGCAGCCGGCTTGCTCCGCACCTGGTTCGCGCTCAGCCCTTCGTCTTTCCGCTCTACCGAGACGACGATCTTTCGCCCTGGCAACTGCGTGCGGGGTTGCTGCTCTACGATTTGCTCGCAGGCTTCCACAACGTGCACACCCACCGCATGTTGTCGCCGGACGAGGTCACGCGGTTGGAGCCCGGGCTGGTGTCCGAAGGGCTGGTCGGAGGCGCGCACTATTACGACTGTTGGACGGATGATGCGCGCTTGACCTTGGAGACCGCACTGGCGGCCCGTAGCGGGGGAGCGGCGACGCTCAACCACGCGGAGGTGATCGCGTTGGAGAAGGACAGCGCCGGCCGCCTGGCCGCGGCGCGTGTGCGCGACCTCCTGACCGGCCGAACCACGCGGGTTCGCGCGCGCGTGTTCGTCAACACCAGCGGTCCCTGGCTCGACCGGGTGCGCCGGCTCGACGATGCGGGAGCGCCTCCGCGCCTGCGTTTGACCAAGGGCGTACACGCCGTCTTCGACCGCAAGAAAGTAGGCAACCGTCACGCGGTCGTCATTCGCGGCGTCGACGATCGCGTGATGTTCGTCATTCCGTGGCAGAACCAAACGCTTGCTGGAACCACCGATACCTTCTACGACGACGATCCCGCGCGAGTATCTGCGGACAGCGACGACGTCGACTACATTATCGCAGCGGTCAACCGTGCTTTCCCACGCGCGGATCTGACCACGGCCGACATCATCAGTACCTACGCCGGGCTCCGTCCTCTGGTCGCGCCGGAGGACGAACTCGACGAGTCGGACATCAGCCGCGAGGACGCGATCTTCGAGAGCCCGGCCGGATTGATCTCCCTCGGCGGCGGTAAACTGACCACCCATCGACACGTCGCTGAGCGCATTGTGGAACTGGTTACCAAGAGGATCGGCCGGCGCGCCGGCCGTTGCCGCACGGCCTCTGTGCCGCTTCCCGGAGCCGCCGGTGTGACGTCCGGGGAGGTCTTTGATGAGCCGCCCGTGTCGCACGAGGAGCACCTGCGCTGCCGCTACGGTGCCGTGGCGCCCGAAGTTGCTGCTTTTAGCCGCGAGCAGCCGGGGCTGACCGAGCCGCTTGCCGCCGACTTGCCCGACATCAAGGTCGAGGTGGTCCACGCGGTCGAGCGCGAGATGGCCGTCAATCTCGAAGACGTGTTGGTACGCCGCCTGCACGTCCACCTGCGCAGCCGCCATCGCGGAGAGGCGGTAGCCCGCGCGACCGCCGAGTTGATTGCCGAGCGTCTCGGATGGGACGAGGCGCGCATCGAGCAAGAAGTCGCGCGCTATCTGGAGCGGACCGGCGAGTGTCAAGGGTAAAATATTGACATTGTAGCCGTTTCGTATAATCAGGCGCCCGGTTTCTTCGATCGGGGGCGCGCCTGCGTTCGTATCGAGATGACGATCCACCCGCCAGCATTGGACCGCGAAGATCTACTCGCCCTCTCGGTCAGTCATGGGCTCGGAAAGCCGCTGGCGTCGTCGGGCCCTCTGCCCGGCTGGGGCTCGCGCCGCTACCGGCTCGATACCTCCAAGGGGCATTTCGAAGTGCGGCAGCGTTCGGCCGACGACGCCTACGATCTGCTGCGGCGCGAAATCGATCTGCTCGGTTTTCTGGAAAAGCAGGAATTCGCGAGCCCGCGCGTCGTCGCCGATGCCGACGGGCGTTCCTACGTCGAACGCGGCTCGTGGTTGGTGCTCGTGTTGCGGATGCCTAGCGGGGAGTACATCGACGAAGAGGCGCTCACACTGCGGCAGATCCATACCGCCGGCAAGCTGCTCGGCTCGTTGCATACGATCGGTCGCGGCTACAAGAAGACGATCGAGAACCGCTACGGTTTCGACCGTATCTTTGAGAATTATGCCGGCGTGCGACGCAAACTTCCTCCCTACTTCAAGAAGCTCGTTCGCACGCTCGACGAGGAAATTGAGTACCTCGGGAACTATCTCGAAACGAAGCTTCCCAAGGGGGTCATCCACGGAAACGTTCACGCCGACTGCCTGCGCTTCAAGGGCGACAAAGTGGTTTCGATGGGAGATTTCGACGCTGCTTGCCGGGGCAAGTACGTCTACGATCTAGCGACGGCCGTCAATGCCCTGTGTTTTGCCCAAGGTTCCTATTCTCTCGACCGCTTCGAAGCGGTGCTTGCCGGCTACGAGCAGTATCGCACGCTTTCGCTCGCCGAGTGGGACTCCTTCCCCAACGAACTACGCTTCGCGGCCCTCCGCTTTGCCGTGACGCGTCTGTGCGAGTTCTTCGTTACCGAGGGGGACGAGGCCGAACGCGTCAATCGCGACTTTGGCCGCTATTTCGACCGCCTGCAGGTGCTGCGCCGTGAGAAAGAAGGCGGCATGGACGGCCTGCTGATGGCGATGGCCACCGGTTACGATTATCGCAAGTACCAACGGGTCAAATCCGACCACGAGTCCGAGGAATGAGGAGGCTCGGGTGAGCCGCCACGTCGACGAAGCGCTTGTCCGGAGCGTCCTTAGCGGGCTCGGCGAAGATCCCGATCGTGAGGGCTTGCGCAAGACTCCGCAACGTGTCGCCCGCGCGCTCGAATTCCTCACCCGCGGTTACGACGCGGATCCCGAGACGGTCATCGGCGATGCGCTTTTCGTCGAAGATTATTCGGAGATGATCATCGTTCGCGACATCGATTTCTTTTCGCTCTGTGAACACCACCTGATGCCGTTTTTCGGCCGCGCGCATGTTGCGTACGTTCCGGATCATCACATCGTCGGCATCAGCAAGATCGCCCGCCTGGTCGAGAGCTTCGCGCGCCGCCTACAGGTCCAGGAACGTATGACTTCGCAGATCGCGGCCACCTTGCAGGAGGTTCTCTCCCCGCTCGGCGTGGGCGTCGTCATCCGAGCCGAGCACCTCTGCATGCGGATGCGCGGCGTCGAAAAGCCCAATTCGGTGGTCGTCACTAGCGCACTGCTGGGCGCCTTCCGGCGGCGCGAGACGCGCCAGGAATTCATGAATCTGATCGATTGAACGGGCGATCTCGTCAGTAGCGAGCCCACCACGGGAGGCGGCCGCCGTCGCCCGACTCGACCGATACATCGTAGGCATCGAGCAGCGTTCCCTCGGCACGGTGCAGCTGAGCCAGCGCTCGCGCGTGGTCGGCGACCGCTCGGACCTCGCTCGCCATTGCGGCGACAACCTTGTCTTGGAAGCGCAGAACGTCGGTTGTCGTTACCATGCCGACTTCGTAGCGGCGCTTCTGGTTGTCGAGGTTTTCCTCGGCGAGTTCGCGTGCCATACGCGCGGCGAAGACCCGCTGGGTCGCTGAAGCGACGTCGCCAATGACACGTTCGATTTCCAAAGCGATGTCGGACAGTACCTGCCTCAGGCGTTCCTCGCTGCTGCGTAGCGCGATCGTTGCACGCTCGTGCTCGGCGCGCGCTCTTGCATTGGAAAAGGGAAGCTCGAGCTGCAAGCCGACGCTGTAACTGTAGAAGTCGCCGCTCGCAAGCAGGTCGAGGGCGTCGCCGTAGGCGTCCTTTTCCCCCGAACTGAGCGTCGCCGAAGCGACGTCGCCCGACCCCGACGGCAGCTCTGCCGGCCGCGAAATTCCACCGAGGCCGAGCAGGCGGTAGTTGCCGACCAGGTTCAGGCTCGGCAGCAGCTCGTTGCGCGCCTGCGTCTGCTCGAGCCGGGCGGTGTCGACCTCGAGACGCGCCGCCCGCACTTCGGCGCGCCGCTCGACGGCGCGTCGAAGGACGCTGGCACGGTCGAGTTTCCGCTCCTCGACTTGGTGACGGTCTACCGGGCGAAGCGGCAGCGGCGGTCCTCCTGGCCGGTCGCTGAGCATGACGGTGTACTGGAGGGTTCGCGCGGCCACGTCGAGCCGGTTCTGAGCAGAGATCGCGGCTTCTTTTCGCAGCGCCTCGTCGGCGCGCGCCTCGCGCGAGGCAACCGGGGGCAGGGTACCGATCTTTACCCGCGCTTCCGCCTCAGCGACGAGTTCGCCGGCAAGTTCGAGCGCGTGACGCCGTACTTCGACTTCCGCCTGCGCCTCGCTGTAGTTCCAGTACGCGTCAACCACTTCGGCTGCAAAGTCAGCGAGTCCGGCTTCGAACAGTGCGGCACTTCTGCGTGCGTCGTTGGCGGCCATGCGAACTGCAGTGCGGGTTGTCAGACCGCCGAAGTTTTTGAGCAGCGGTTGCTGCACGGTCAAGCCTACGATCGGCTCGTATTCGGGCGACAAACTCTGAAACGAGGAATTGCTCGAGCGTCGGCTGTTCTCCCAACTCAGGTCGACCGCGGTCCCGGTGACGAACAGTTTCGATAGCGTCAGATTGGCCAGGACTTCGTCTTGTTCGAGGGATTGGTTGCCGCCGACCGTCACTCCCGAAAGAACGTTGGCGGTCGGAGTCGTGCTGTCGGCGACGCTGGTCTCCAAGCGCAGGGTAGGATCGTAGGCCGAAGCCGCGGTGAGCGGCAGCAAGCGGTCCTGCCGCGGGCGCTGGCGCTGGGCGCGCACGCCCGGATTGTTTTCGACCGCTGCACGAATCGCTTCGGCCAGGGTGATCGGCCTCGCTGCGGGCGCCGGCGCTTCGAGGGCGCGCAGCAGGCCGTCGACGTAAGGATCGACGATATCGCTGCTGCCGCCGGCTGCCGCCGGGCTGGCAAGCGCGAGAAGAAGGCCGCAGGCTGCTGGCGCCGCGGCGAAAAGCCGCTGGGCGGCGCGCTCGATGTTCGTTGGCACCGATCTCTCCTTGACATCCATTGTAGCCGGGAATACACGGGCAGGCTGAATTCTGCCACTGCGCCGCCCAAAAGGACGGGGTCCCGCCGCCGAATACGTGCAGGGTTCGACCGTGAGGCAATGAGAAAGCGACACCTACTTGCTCCGGGACCGACGCCGGTCCCTCCGCAGGTGCTGCTGGCCATGGCGGCACCCATCATTCACCACCGAACTCCGCAGTTCAGCGCGGTTTTCCGCGAGGCGGCCGAGGGCTCGCAGCGCTTGTTCGGGACCTCTCAGCCAGTGCTGATGCTGGCGAGTACCGGTACCGGCGGCATGGAGTCGGCGATTACCAACACCTTGTGCCGCGGCGACCGTGTGATCGTCGTCCGTGGCGGTAAGTTCGGGGAGCGCTGGGCTGAGATCGCCGAGACGATGGAGCTCGAGGTCACTGCGATCGACGTCGAGTGGGGCCAGGCGGTCGATCCGGCCAGGGTCGCGGCTGCGCTCGAAGAGCACGCCGACGCGCGTGCGGTACTGGTGCAGGCGAGCGAAACCTCGACCACCGTGCTGCATCCGATCGCCGAACTGGCGGCACTGACGCGCGATCGCGAGTGTTTGCTGATCGTCGACGGAATTACCTCCGTCGGTGTCGTCGACATGCCGATGGACGCCACCGGCATCGACGTGCTCGTTACCGGATCGCAAAAAGCCCTGATGCTTCCTCCGGGATTGGCTCTGGTAAGTCTGAGCGAAAAAGCCTGGCGCTTTAACGCGCGGGCCGACCTTCCGCGCTACTATTTCGATCTGGCCAAGGAGCGCAAGAACCTGGCCAACGATACCTCGGCCTACACGCCGGCGGTGTCGATGATCGTCGGGCTGCGCGAAGTCTACTCGTTGATCGAGGAAGGTGGCGGTTTCGACGAGGTCTACCGGCGCCACGACGTGCTCGCGCGGGCGACGCGCGCGGGTGCGGAAGCGCTCGGTCTTCGCTTGCTCGCGCCCGACGCGCCGAGTCCGGCGGCGACCGGCATGTGGCTTCCCGAGGGAATCGACGGCGGCAAGTTCACCAAGTATCTGCGCGACGTCATGGGCGTGACCGTCGCCGGCGGCCAGGCCCAACTCAAAGGCAAGATCGTCCGCCTGGCGCACATCGGTTACGCTGACACGTTCGACGTGATCGTCGGCCTCAGTGCTCTCGAGATGGCGCTCGCTCACTTTGGCCACACCGTCGAGGCGGGGCGCGGCAGCGCCGCGGCGCAGTCGATTCTGGCCGAAATCTACGAGGGGGAACGATAGGTGAGCCATCGCGTCTTGATTTCCGACAAGTTGGCGCAAGAGGGCGTTACGATCCTCGATCAAGCCGACGGCATCGACGTCGAACACCGTCCGGGCATCGACCCGGAAGAACTCGAACGGGTCATTGGTGAGTACGACGGCTTGATCATTCGCAGCGGCACCAAAGTCACCGCCAAGATTTTGGAAGCCGCCGGCGGTCTCAAAGTCGTGGGCCGCGCGGGCATCGGCGTCGACAACGTCGATGTCGATGCGGCCAGCAAACGCGGCGTGGTGGTGATGAACACACCCGGCGGAAACAACGTGACGACCGCCGAGCACACGATCACTTTGATGCTTTCCCTGGCTCGGAACGTCCCTCAGGCCAACGCTTCGCTGCGTGCCGGTGAGTGGCGCCGTAGCGACTTCGTGGGCACCGAAGTGTGCCGCAAAACCCTGGGCATCGTCGGCATCGGCAACATCGGGTCGATCGTAGCCGATCGCGCCCGCGGGCTGAAGATGAAAGTCGTCGCGTACGATCCCTTCATTACGGAGGACGCCGCCGCCAAGCTCGGAATCGAGCTAGCGCCGCTCGATGACGTGCTGGCGCGTGCGGACTTTCTTTCGGTGCACACTCCGCTTACCGACGATACGCGGGGACTGATCGGGGAACAGGCTCTGGCGAAGACCAAAGCCGGCGTGCGAATCATCAATTGTGCGCGTGGCGGCATCATCGACGAGGCCGCTCTGGCGCGGGCGATCGAGTCGGGCAAGGTCGCCGGCGCGGCGCTCGACGTGTACGAAAGCGAGCCTCCGGGATCCGATCACCCCCTGGTCTCTTCGGACAAAGTCGTCGCGACGCCGCATCTCGGCGCCAGCACGGGAGAGGCACAGCTCAACGTCGCGATCGCCGTGGCCGAGCAGGTGCGGGATTTCCTGCTGCACGGGGTGGTGACGAACGCCGTCAACGTGCCGTCGGTAGCGCCGGAACAGGCCGCGGTTCTGATGCCCTACGTTACGCTGGCAGAGAAGATCGGCTCGCTGCACGCCCAGCTCGCCGGCTGCGTCCCGAGCGAGGTCCGCATCGAATACGGTGGAGAAGCAGCCGAAATCGACTGCCGGCCGGTGAACGCGGCGGTTCTCAAGGGCATGCTTTCGAGCGTGATGGAAACGCCGGTGAATTTCGTCAACGCTCCCTTCCTGGCTGAAGATCGCGGAGTCAAGGTGGTCGACGTGCGAAGCCGGCAGGCCGCCGGTTTCAGCAACTCGATCAAAGTCGAGTTCCGCGGTTCAAGAGGCTGCAAACTGGTTGAGGGTGCGGTCTTCGGGCGTGATATCATCCGTTTCGTGCGTTTCGATGATTTTCATTTCGAGGCCATCCCAGAGGGGCACATCGTCGTCGTGCGCAACCACGACGTGCGCGGCGTAGTTGGACGCGTTGGGACCTTCTTGGCCGAAGAGAACGTCAACATCGCCGGTCTGGAACTCGGCCGGATCGACGGCGAGGCTCTGCAGTTCGTTCACATCGACTCGCCTCTCGACGCCGGACAACTCGAGCGCCTACGCGAGCTCGGCGACGTTACCGGTGCCGATACCGTCTACCTGGGTTGATCGGTGACGGCGGCCGTCAAGAGTGTCGCGGTCGTTGGCCTGCAATGGGGTGACGAGGGCAAGGGGAAGGTCGTCGATCTGCTTTCCGGCGATGCCGACGTCGTCGTTCGATTCCAGGGCGGCAACAACGCCGGCCACACGCTGGTGGTCGACGGCGAACGGACCGTCCTTCACCTGATTCCTTCTGGCGCGCTGCAACGCGGCACGGTATGCGTGATTGGCGGCGGTGTCGTGGTCGATCCCGGCGTCCTCGCCGAAGAACTCAAGGCGCTACAGGTGCGCGGCTACTTGGTCGAGGAAGGGCGCCTGCTCGTCAGCCAAGAAGCGCACCTGATTCTGCCCTACCACAAAGCAATCGATCAGGCGCGCGAGCGGCGTCGCGGCAAGGGCAAGATCGGCACGACCGGGCGCGGCATCGGGCCGGCTTACGAAGACAAGGCGGCTCGCGTCGGCCTGCGCATGATCGACCTCTGTGACGAGCAGTCGTTCCGCCAACGGCTGCGCGACAGCGTGCAAGAGAAGAACGCCTACCTCGAGGCAATGCTCGGCGAAGCCGTCCTCGACTACGAACAGATGGTCGCCGAGTTGACCGCTTACGGACGCTTGTTGGCGCCCTACGTGCGCGACACCTCGAGCTATCTGCACGAGGCCTTGATTTCAGGACGTCGCGTCCTCTTCGAGGGCGCTCAAGGGGTGTTGCTCGATCTCGATTTGGGCACCTACCCGTTCGTGACTTCCTCGAACACCGGCGCGGGTGCAATTCCGACCGGCGCCGGAATTGCACCGCGGCTCTTGCGCAAAGTGATCGGTATCACCAAGGCCTATACGACCCGCGTCGGCAGCGGCCCGTTTCCGACGGAACTCGGCGATGCGGTCGGCGATCGGCTACGCGAGGAAGGCGGTGAGTTCGGTGCGACGACCGGCAGACCCCGCCGTTGCGGCTGGTTCGACGCGCCGGTCGTACGCAAAGCCGTGCGCACCAGCGGCGTGGCCCAGCTAGCAATCACCAAACTCGACGTGCTTACCGGCATCGATCCGATTCGGATCTGTACCGGCTACCGAATCGAGGGAGAGACGGTGCCGGAAGTGCCCGCGCTGGCGACGACGCTCGAACGCGCAACACCGATCTACGAGGAGCATCCCGGTTGGACCGAGCGCGTGACGACGGCCCGGCGTCTCGAGGAGTTGCCGCGACAGGCGCGCAGCTATATCGCACGCCTGGAGTCGCTTGTCGGCGTTCCTGCAGGCCTGGTGTCCGTCGGTCCGGAACGCGACGAAACGATTGCTGTCCTCGGTTCCTTCGACTGAACCCGTACCAGCGGCCGGCTCAGAACGCCTCGGCCGTTCCCCCTTTGCGCGGATCGGATGCCGCCCGCAGGAGACGCGTGCCGTCGGCCGTGGTCACTGTCTCGACCGCCTGCACTGCCGCCGCGTGGCCGAGGGGGCGCACGGCATGGCCTCGTCGTGCAAGGCTACCGCGGGTCGCCAAGGCGATGCCATCTTCGACGCCGAGCAGGTCGGGGAGCCATTGGTGGTGAATGCGCGGAGCTTGGACCGCGCGCTCGACGTCCAAGCCGAAGTCGAGCGTGTTGAGCAGGACCTGTAGGGTCGACGAGATGATCCTCGGCCCGCCCGAAGCGCCGAGTACCAGACGCACGCGCGAGCCTTCCAGTACGATCGTCGGCGACATGCTCGACAGCGGCCTCTTGCCTGCTTCGATTCGGTTCGCTTGGCTGCCGATCAGGCCGTAAACGTTGGGGACGCCCGGACGCAGGCTGAAGTCGTCCATCGTGTTGTTGAGCACGATTCCCCGGCCCGGGACCGCGACTTTACTTCCGAAGGAGGTGTTGATGCTGCTCGTGCAGGCGACCGCGTTTCCGTCGGCGTCGATGACCGAAAGGTGCGAGGTGCCGCCGTCGTTGGCGGTCGCCTGGTTGCCGTAACTAGATGCCGGCAGGGCCCGCGAAGCGCGCAGCCGGCTGCGCAATCCCGCGGTGTGTTCGCTCGAAATCAGGCGCGCCAACGGTACCGTAACGAAGTCAGCGTCTCCGTAGAATCGAGCGCGATCGGCGAAGACCGCCTTGAGCGTTTCGGCCAAGAGGTGGAGATAGGTCGGCGAGTTATGCCCGAGGTCGCGCAAGCGGTACGCCGAGAGCACCCCTAGCGCTTCGGCCAGCAGACCGCCGCCGGAGCTCGGTGGCGGCATTCCGATGAATCGCCAACGGCGGTATTGCGACAGTACCGGTAGACGTTGCTGTGGCTCGTAGGAGGCCAGGTCTTGCTTGCTGAGGCTGCCGCCGGGCTCGCTTGCGGCGCGGACGGTGTCGGCGGCGGCGGCGGCGCGGTAAAAGGGCTCTGGCCCGCGGTCGGCCAAGAGGTCGGGCGGTGCCGACCAAACCTCGCCA
>CAZJCO010000075.1:0-10716 GCA_964544375.1 uncultured Myxococcales bacterium | reverse complement strand
CCGGACCAGCCCGCTGCACTGAAGTCGTGCGGCGTGTTAATGATCTTTGCCGCGGCGCCAGACGCAGTGAGTAGCGTGGCGAGAGCAGCGACGACGGCCCATCGTATCCTGTTTTCGAACATATCGGTGCCCCTGGTTCCGGTTTGGTTGTGCAACGCGCATGCCAGCGGCAAGCGGCCGCACCGAGGCTGTTTGCAACCCCGAACGGGGGGGAGTGCCGAAGCTCCGGCGTGAAGGAATTCGAATGAAAGTCATCGGCCAAACTTTTGAAAGTCCGCATCTGTTCGAGCCGGGCCACATCGGCCGGCTCGAACTGAGAAACCGCATCGCGATGTCGCCGATGGGAACCAACCTCGGCCAGGAGGACGGCCACGTCAGCGAGCGGATGCTCGATTATTACGAGGCCCGCGCCCGTGGCGGGGCGGGCCTGATCATCACCGGCGTGGCCGCCGTGGCCTATCCCGCCGGACAAGCGATCCCCGGACAGATCGCCGTTTCCGACGACGCGTTCCTACCTGGCCTCAGTCGGCTGGCCGAGCGCGTTCATCGTCACGGCGCGCGCGTCGCCCTGCAGCTGCAACACGCCGGCAAAGTCGCCACCCGCGACATCGCCGCCGGCCGGCCGCTCTGGGTGCCATCGCACTGCGAGAAGGACGCGGCCGACATGACCGGCGGCGGCTTGATGCAGGATCTGACCGGCGAAGAGATTAACTCCCTGGTCGCCAACCTGGCCGGGGAAAACGCGTGTCTGGCCTTCCACGAAATGACGGAGGACGACATCGCCGTCGTCATCCGCCGGTTCGCCGAAGCAGCAGAACGTGCCCGGCGCGCCGGCTTCGACGGCGTCGAGTTGCACGCCGGCCACGGCTACATGATCTCGGCGTTCCTCTCCCCCGCCTCGAATCGCCGCACGGACGGCTACGGTGGTCCGATTGAAAACCGTGCACGCCTGCTGCGGGAAGTCGTCGCCGCCGTCAAGCAGGCCGCAGGCGCGGACTTTCCGGTGTGGTGCCGCATGGACGCCTGCGAATTCCGGATTCCCGGCGGCATCACGCTCGACGATGCACGACAGACGGCGCGCATCGCCGAAGAGGCCGGTTGCGACGCCGTGCATGTGAGCGCCTACGCCAATCCCTACATCGGACCCGCATTCACCGAAGCGCCGCTGGTCCACAAGCCGGCGGGGTTTCTCGAGTTTGCCCGTGCGATCAAACGGCAGGTCTCGGTGCCGGTCATCGCCGTCGGGCGACTGACAGTCGAGCGTGCCGAACGTGCGCTGGCCGATGGCGACGCGGATTTCATCGCCATGGCCCGGCCCCTCCTCGCCGATCCGGAGCTTCCGCGCAAGCTCGCCGAAGGGCGGCGTAGTCAGGTACGTCCTTGCGTCTACTGCTACACCTGCGTCGGCCAAATCTTCGTCAATGGTTCGGTCGTTTGCGCCGTCAATCCACGGACCGCGCGCGAAGCGGAACTCGCGCCGCAGCCGGCGGTAGCGGCCAAGCGAATTCTCGTAGTCGGCGGCGGCCCCGCCGGCATGGAAGCGGCTTGCGTGGCGGCCGCGCGGGGCCATCGCGTCGTTCTTTGCGAGCGCGAGCGCCACTTGGGCGGCACCTTGCTTCTGGCCTCTCTCGTTTGGGAGCCGCACGCCGACTTACTCGATTACTTCACCGGCGAGATCGCGCGCTTGGGCGTCGACGTCCGAGTGGGGCAGACGATCGACGCTCGCCTACTCCAAGCGATCGCGCCCGACGTCGTGCTGGTCGCAAACGGCGCCCGCTACCTGCCGCCGCCGATCGAAGGCGCCGGGCGCGCCAACGTGCTTTCGAGCGAGCAGTTTCACGAGTTGATGTGCGGACGTCCGCCGGAGGGAAAACTGTCCGCCTGGCAACGCGCCGCCGTGCGTGTCGGAGGACGCGCCGGTCTGCTGGCGCAGCCGCGCACGTTGGCAAAACTGACGAAGACTTGGATGCCGATCGGCCAGCGTGTCGTCATCGTTGGCGGCGGCTTGGTCGGCATCGAACTGGCGGAGTTTCTCTCGGCCCGCGGCCGGCAGGTTACCGTCATCGAACACGGCCCCTACCTGGCTCCCGAGATGGCGATTCCGCGGCGCTGGCGGGCGCTCGACGAGCTACGCCAGGCCGGCGTCAAACTCATCGTCGGAGCACGCGTCGAGCGGATCGACAACGCTGGGGTTCACTACGCCGGCGGAGCGGGCGAAGGACCGACGGCGCTTGCGGCCGACCACGTCGTTCTGGCCACCGGCGCCTCTGCGGATCCTTCGGTCGCCGAACAGCTAAGCCGCCATCACGGCGACGTGCGTGCGATCGGCGATTGCGAGGCCGTCGGCATGCTGGCGGCGGCGATTGAAGCGGGAGCGCGCGCGGGCGCTGCGGTCTAAAGCGGAACTCGCCTCGCCCAGGCGGCCCGACGAACCCTTCAGCACACGCTTACCACGCCGGGCAATGCTGTACGACGCCGATTCTGCGCAAGAAACGCAGTGATCCAGCTCCGCGCGGCCAAGGCAGGAGACCGGCCTTGACCGATGCTTTATCTAGTGATACTACGTATAGTATAACTATGCATAATCGCTCGTCACTCGAAGTCCGGCACGCAAGCCCGTCCCCGAGCGCGCCGGGCTCTGCCGATCGCATGCGTATGGCCGAACTCGTCCGCCGCAGCGGCGTACCGCGAACGACCATCCTCTATTACATCCGAGAAGGCCTGCTGCCGCCGGCCGAAAAGCCTCATCCCAACCAAGCGCTGTACACCCAGGAGCACGTCGAGCGGCTTCGCCTGATCAAGCAGACCCAGCGCACGCAACGTTTTCCGCTCGACAAGATCCGCAAGCTCGTCGGCTACCTCGACCGCGGCGCCAGCCCCGCCGCCGTTGCACGCCTCAACGAGCGCTTGTTCGCTACGCGCGCGGCGGCCTCGTCGCAGAGACGCTGGAGACTCGCCGGGTTCTGCCGCGAGACCGATCTGCCGCGGCGCCTGGTAAAAGACGCCGTTGCCAAGGGAGTGCTGATTCCGCTTACGCGCGAGCCCGAACTCGAGTTCGACGGCGCAGACCTCGAAATAGGGCACGCCCTGCGCACTGGTCGCGAACTGGGGCTCGAGTTAGATGACCTGGATTTCCTCGTCGAACATGCCCGCGCCATTGCCGAGGCGGAAATGCGTCTGCGCGAGCGGGTCGTCGACGGCGAGAAGCTCGAACGCGACATCGAACTCACGACGGAGCTCACGGATATGGCGAGGACACTCAACGGCTACGTCGTTGATCGCTGTTTCATGACAGCGGCCGCCGAGCAGCCGCTCGGCCGAGACGAAGAAGCGTAGAGCCGAAGAAGACAAGGAGACCGACCATGGATTGGAAACGTTGGCACCCCAAGAAGCAGGAACTCGGCAAGGACTGGGACGCGATCTTCATCGGCTCGGGACTGGGCGCGCTGATGTGCGCGGCCAAGCTCGCCAAGGCGGGCTGGCGCTGCCTGCTACTGGAGCAGCACTACGTCGCCGGCGGCTACGCGCACCATTTTCAGCGTAAGCACAAGGGCACCAAGTATCTTTTCGACGTCGCGCTGCACCAAACCGGCAGCCTCAAAAACGGCGAGTTCATGCGCGCGGCGTTCGAGGAAACCGACGTGCTCGACAAGATCGATCTGGTCGAAACCGACGTCGTCCACCGCTCGGTCTTCCCGAACTTCGACGTCACGGTGCCGCAGAACCTGGAGAGCTACCGCGCGTTGTTAAAAGAAAAATTTCCGGCGGAAAGCGACGGCATCGATCGGTTCTTGGACACGATGACGGCGATCCCCAAGGAGCTCAGCGGCCTTGGCGCGCCCGGCTTGGAAGCGCAAGGCGACCCGAGCCAAGTCGCACCCACCGCAATGCGCCTGATGACCGCCTCGCTCGAAGACCTGTTCGACGAAACCGTCAAAGACGAGCAACTTCGAGCACTGCTCGCCCAGCTCTGGCCTTACCTCGGCCTGCCGCCGAAAGAGTGCTCGGTGATCCTGTGGGCGCAGATGTGGTGCAGCTTCCACGTCGGTGGATGCTTCTACATTCGCGGCGGCGGCCAGGCCTTGAGCAACGCTTTCTGCGATACGATTGAAGCCAACGGCGGCGCCGTCAAGCTGCGCGCCCTGGTCGAAAAGATTCTGCTCGACGAAGAAGGACGCGCGTGCGGCGTACGCACGGCCCAGGGCGAGGAGTTTTCGGCGCCGGTCATCGTCTCGAATGCCTCGGCTCCGGCCACCTTCAACAATCTGCTCGATCCCGACTGCGTACCCGAGGACCTGCTGCAACAAGTCAACAACATCCCGGTCAGCACCTCGATCATCGAGGCATACATCGGCATCGACGGCGACGCGGCCGAACTCGGCCTGGTCGAGCACGAGTATTTCCTAAACTCCGGCCTCGATGCCCAGACCGAGTGGGAAGCGATCCAGCGTGGTGAGATCGAGAACCTCAGTATCCTTCTGGCCAATCACAGCTCGGTCAACGTCGATGCCTGCCCGCCCGGAAAATCGGTCGTCGAAGCGGCGATTCTGGCGCTCGGCGAACACTGGATCGGCCTGCCCGAAGAAGAGTACGCGGCAAAGAAAGCCGAGGTCACCGAGGCACTTCTCGACAAACTGAGCGAGCTGATTCCCGATATTCGCGAGCGTATCGAGGTGATCGAGGTTGGCACGCCGAAGACGATGTACGACTATTCTCTCAATCCCGGCGGTGCGGTCTACGGCTACGCCAACTTGCCGACCACCCACAGCGTGTTTCGGCCACAGCAGCGCACGCCGATCCCGGGACTCTATCTGGCCAGCGCCTGGACCTTCCCGGGAGCCGGTTTCGGCGGCGCTATGTCGTCGGGTTATATCGCCAGTCAGTTGATCATCGCCGACTCGAAGAAGGCACCAAAGGCAGCCTGATCCCAAAACTGGACTACTCCGAGACGGGACGATAGAGGATAGGCAGGCGCCGCCGCCGCGATCCTCGTTGTTGGAGAGTCACGATGGACCCGACCGCAAGCAAGACCATCCCCGCGCTCGTTCGCGCCGCGGCCGAGCGTTTTCGTACGGCGACCGCAATCGAAGACGGCCCGCTGAGGATGAGCTTTGCCGAACTCGTCGGCGCCGTGACCGAAGCGGCTCGCGCCCTGGCCGCGATCGGCGTGGCCCCAGGAGACCGCGTCGCCGTCTGGGCGCCAAACCTGCACGAGTGGATCGTCGCCGCGATCGGCGCCCAGTCGGCAGGCGCCGCACTGGTTCCGCTCAACACCCGCTTCAAAGGTAGCGAGGCCGGCTACGTGTTGAGGAAGAGCCGTGCCCGCGTCCTGGTAACGATGTCGGAATTTCTCGGAACACGCTACGCTGACATGCTGCAGGGTGCTCTTGGCGGTGCCGACGCCGAGCGCCCGGTAGCCGAGCTGCCGGATCTCGAAAACATCGTCTTGTTGCCCCCAACGCAGGAGAGCAAACAAGCGCCGGCGACCGAGGGTGTCGGGATTCTTTCTTGGCAGGCGCTGCTCGCTCGCGCTGCCGAGACAAGCGAAAGCGAGATCGACCGGCGCGTCGAGGCACTCGGCGCCGACGACATGTCGGACATCCTCTTTACTTCGGGAACCACCGGCAAGCCAAAGGGCGTCGTCACCTGCCACGGCCAGAACATTCGCGCTTTCGCGACTTGGTCCGAAGTGGTTGGACTGCGCGAGGGAGATCGCTACCTGGTCGTCAATCCTTTCTTCCACGCCTTCGGTTACAAGGCGGGCTGGCTTTCCGCGCTAATGCGCGGTGCCACCGTACTGCCGCACGCGGTCTTCGACGCGCCGGCGGTACTTGAAAGAATCGGCAAGGATCGGGTCAGCATGCTTCCCGGACCGCCGGCGTTGTACCAAACGATTCTCGCCCACCCCGATCGAGACAAACACGATCTTTCGACGCTGCGCCTCGCAGTCACCGGCGCTGCGGCCATCCCGGTCGAGTTGATCCATCGCATGCGAGACGAACTCGGCTTCGAAACCGTGATCACCGGCTACGGCCTGACCGAATGCTGCGGCGTGGTCACGATGTGCCGCTACGACGACGATCCCGAAACCATCGCGGCCACCTCTGGGCGCGCGATTCCCAACGTCGAAGTGCGCTGCGTCGATCCCGCCGGCAACGAGGTCGCGCGCGGCGAACCGGGGGAAGTCGTCGTTCGCGGCTACAACGTCATGCAGGGCTACTTTGAAGACCCCGCGGCCACGGCCCAGACGATCGACGCCGAAGGCTGGCTGCACACGGGGGACGTCGGCGTGATGGACCAACGCGGTTATCTACGCATCACCGACCGCATCAAGGACATGTTCATCATGGGCGGTTTCAACTGCTATCCGGCGGAGATCGAAAACCTGATGCTCGCCAATACGGAGCTTGCGCAAGTGGCCGTCATCGGGATTCCCGACGAGCGCATGGGAGAAGTCGGCATGGCGTTCGTCGTGCCGGTACCCGGGCGCCGGCCGAGTCGCGACGAGATCGTCGCTTGGTGCCGCGAGCACATGGCCAACTACAAGGTTCCGCGCCATGTTCGCGTCGTCGACGAACTGCCGATGAACGCCTCGGGCAAAGTGATGAAGTACGTCCTGCGCGAGCAACTCGGCAACTAGGCACGCGCGCCCTCGAGATCCCCGAGCACCCGGCGGGCGCCGTTGTAGCCGGGAATCCCGGTCACGCCCGGGCCGGGATGGCAAGCCGATCCACACATATAGAGATTGCCGATCGGCGTTCGATAGTCCGAAAAACCGCGAACCGGACGCCGGTTCCACATTTGGCCGGGATGCAGCAGCCCATGGCAAAAGTCGCCGTTGGTAATTCCGAAGGCCGCCTCGAAATAGCGGTGCGTGAGAATCGCACGATCGACGATGATCTCGGGAAAGTTCGGCGCGAAGCGCGTCATCTCACCAATCACGCGGTCGGCCATCACTTCCGCCATTTCCCGGTTCCGGTCCTTTGGAATGTCATACGGAAAGTAGTGCGAGAAGAAAGTACAGGTGTGGTACCCTTCGGGCGCCGCGGTCGGATCGAGCATGCTCGGAATATGGTAGTAGCTGAGCGGCCGCTCGGGGATCTCTCCTTTTCGATACTGCTGCCAGCAACGTTCGATGTACTCCGGAGATGGAATGTAACTGGCGATCCAACGCATGTCGCCCTCATTGATGTAGGCCATGTGCCCGGTGAACTCCGGCAACCCACTGAGTGTCAGGTGAATCTGAATGTAGCCGTTGCGGTAGTCGATCTCCTTGACCGAACTGACAAAGTCCGAGGGACAATGCTCCTCGCCGACCAGATGGAGAAAAGTCTTATTGGCGTCGATGCTCGACAGCACCACGCGCGAGGAGAGCGTCTTGCCGTCGCGAAGCTCGACGCCGACGGCCTTGCCGTTTTCTATGATCAGACGTTTGACCTGAGCGTTGTAGATCAACTCGCCGCCGTGGGCCTCGAACGCACGAGCAAGCGCCTTGGACAATTCGCCGATGCCACCCTTGACCATACGGAAACGGTTGGCGATTCCGCCGACCGTATAGTGGTAGACCATCGACGTTCCGCTTCCCGCTGAGTAGGGGCCCATGTGCGTACCGTCGATCGTCATGGCGCACATTGAGCCCTGGATACATCGGTCCATCGCCGGATCGGGGAAGAACTTGCGAACGATGTCCATGCAGCTGCCGTAGAAACACAGAGCCAGGATCTCTCGCGTTTCTTCGTCCGCTGCGCTGGCAATCAGCGATTCGATCGACTCGGGCGCGTGCTGCCACCCTTCGCCGATGGCACCGGCAAAACGTTGCATGAACTCGAACAGCGCCGTCACGCGCGTAAAGGTTTCTGGACCGTGGTCGTTCAGTAAATGGTTGGCCATCTCCATTTCGTCGTTGTAGGCAACGAACGGTACGTCGCCAGCTTCACCGAACGAGTTGAACGAGGTGCGCGGAGTGACGACTTCGTAACCGTGCTCGTGCAGTTCGAGCGCTTCCTCCATCGCCTCCTGGAAGAGGATCAAAGCCCAAGCACCGACGCTATGACGAAAGCCCTTGAACAGCTCCTTGCTCGCCGCCATCCCGCCGGCAGCGCCGGTCTGTTCGAGGCAGGCGACCTTCAGCCCGCTGCGTGCCAGCACGCCGCCGGCTGCCAGTCCGTTGTGCCCCGCACCAATAATGATCGCGTCGTAGTCAGCCATCACGTTTCTTCCTTGTTCGCGCCGCCGCCTAACATTCCAAGCAACGTGCGCTCGAGCACTTCGAAGTGCATCCTGGTGTCTTCCACGCCGGGAATCAGCACCGATTCGGTGGCAATGCCCCCGAGCATCACGAAAGCAAAGCGTTGGGCCGCGAACTGCTCCTCCGCCGACAGTTCGAGGTCACCGAACATCTCTTGCCATTGCACGCCAAGCTCGCTGGCGATCCATGCGACCTTGTCGCGCCGCTGCAGCACGACGTTCAGTACGGCGTGGAACTCCGGGCCTTTGAAGATTTCCCAGGCGCCTTCGGTAAAGGCGCGCACCCGGCGCTCGAGCAGCGGCTCCCCACCGCGCAGGCCCTGCATCCGCTCGGCGAAACTCTCGAGCGTGCGAGCGATCACGGCATCGACGATCGCGTCTTTCTCGCCGAACTGGTGCTGCATGGCGCCCCAGCTCACGCCGGCGCGTTCGGCGATTCGCGACATGGTCGCACCGGCGTAACCGAGTTCGGCAATGCACTCGGTCGCCGCACGAATCACCTTCTCGCGCGTCTCGGCGCTGCGTTCGGCCTGCTTGCGGCGCCGGCGGCGGCCAGCGGACGGCGGCGCCACCTCCCCCTGAGCCGACGGCAAGGCCGCTAGCGTCTCATGCTCCCGGCCTTTCGTTCTTTCCCCGTGGACCACCATTGCATGTACAATTTACATTATCCGTAAGTTGTATGTCAAGAATTGGCCAAGGCTCGGTCGCGATCAGTTGTTGAAGTTAACGAACCTTTGTAGTGATGGAGGTCACTCCCCCTCGGGTATCTTCAGTTTTGGCCGATGGACGCAATCTTCACCTTCCATTCGATCGACACGAGCGGCTCTGTAATCTCTTATTCGCCCGATGACCTCGAAGCCTTCCTCGATGCACTCGAGGCTCAACAAGTCAGAGTCGTGCCTATCGAAGATATCCTTCAGCCGCAGGAACAGCGTTGCGACCGAGCAGTCCTGACCTTTGACGACGCCGTGCGGTCGGTGCACCGCATGGCGTTTCCCAGTCTCGTACGACGAGGTTTCCCGGCAATCACTTACGCGGTTTCCGGTTGGGTCGGAGAAACGAACCGGTGGCCCTCGCAAGCTGAGAACGTTCCAACTTTCGAGTTGATGCGCTGGGAAGAACTCGAAGAATGGGCGGCAGCCGGATTACTAGTCGGGAGTCATACAGTCCATCACGAGTCGCTACCTCGAATGGCAGACGGACAACGACAGACGGAGCTGGCCGACTGCCGCGCCTTGCTGGAAGAGAAACTGGGAACCCCGGTCAAGCACTTTGCTTACCCGTATGGGAGCTATGATCGGACGTCTGTCACGGCCGTACAGCAAGTCTACGACAGCGCGGTCACGACGGACATGGGCTTCGTCGGCTCCGGCGCGGCGCCCCATCTACTACCGCGTATCGACATGTATTATTTGAAAAGTCCGGCCGCCCGCAGCCCGCTGTTTGGATCGGCAACCCGCCGCTACTTGTATTTCCGCAAAGTGATCAGAAAGCTTCGCCACATGCTGTCGGCTGGGTCTTCGGGTTAACGATGGCGCTTTCGATTGCCGCGATCATGCCCTTGTACAACGGCGCGGCGCATCTTGCGCGCGTGCTTGCGCCGCTCATCGAAGCTCACGAGCGCGGTGAGCTGCTCGAGATCATCGTCGTTGACGACGGATCTACCGACGACGGAGCAACGGTCTGTCGAAACGCCGGAATCGAAGTTCATCCATCGGGAGGAAGGCTGGGGCCGGGCGCTTGTCGAAACATCGGTGCAAAATTGACGACCGCCGACATCTTATTGTTTATCGACTCCGACGTGGTCATGCACGCCGGCGTCCCATCTCGCGTTCGGCAAACCTTCGAGGAGACGCCCGGATGCGTCGCCGTCTTCGGCTCTTACGACGACGACCCGGCCGTCCGCACTGCGGCCTCACTCTACAAAAACCTCCTCCACCACTTTACGCACCAAAGAGGGCAACGCGAGGCTGTCACATTCTGGGCCGGCTGTGGGGCCGTCGATCGTCGGGCTTTCCTCGACGCCGGGGGATTCGACGCCGCACGCTATCCCCGCCCGTCGATCGAAGACATTGAACTGGGCGGAAGACTTCGTCATCGCGGAGGCCATATCGTCCTCGACAAGGACATGCAGGCAAAACATCTCAAGCGATGGTCGCTGCGTCAGCTCTGGACTACCGACATCCGGCAGCGGGCGATCCCCTGGTCTCGTTTGATGCTTCGACCGGGATACGCGGTGAATGATTTGAATGTGACAACCGGCGAGAAACTCAAAGTACCCTTGGCGGCCGTCCTGGTCGCGGTCTGCCTCGCGACCCCGGTCTATCCGCCGCTTTTCGGCGCGGCCGCGTTATTGCTCGCCGCCGCATGGTTTGCGAACAGGGACTTCTTTCGCCTCGTTTTACGACGCGGGGGCCTGCGCGTCGCCGCGGTCGTCACGCAGGTGCTCCCCAACCGTAACCTTGTGAT
>CAZJCO010000074.1:0-10860 GCA_964544375.1 uncultured Myxococcales bacterium | reverse complement strand
GCGGCTGGCGGTACGAGCTTTCTAGCAGTAGGGTTGCCCGGCAAGCGGGACACGACCTTTGATCGAGACGATCCACGACTATCTTCAAGGCAGGACCGGTGGCGCTCCCGGCGAGGAGTTGTTGCAACTGGTCTTTGGCGCGGACGGCAGCGACGAGGGCTTCGGCCGCTATTTTCTGCGGCGACTGCTGTCGGCAGATCCACGATTCGTAGAGGACGAGCAAAGCGGAACTTGGCGCGTGACGCCGAGCAGTTTGCTCGATCGTCCGATCGGCGAGGCACCGCTGGTGATCGTTGACCTGGAAACGACCGGGCAACGCAGCGATCGAGGGGGCGTTACCGAGATCGGAGCGGTACGGCTCGAAGGTGGCCGAGAAGTCGCGCGCTTTGAGTCTCTGGTGAACCCCGAATCGCCGATTCCTCCTTACGTCGCCCAACTGACCGGCATTTCCGACGCGATGGTCGCCGAAGCGCCGAAGATCGAAGAGGTACTGCCTCAGTTTTGCGAGTTCTCCGCCGACAGCGCTCTGGTCGCGCACAACGCCGCCTTCGACGTTACCCTGCTAGATCAAGAGGCCCGGCGCATTCTAGGGCGACCTTTGGGGCAACCGTCGCTCTGTACGCTCAAACTGGCGCGTCGGATGATGCCGCAGCTGCAAAAGGCATCGCTCGACGCGCTGGCCGCCCACTTCGATCTGGCCAAGGCGGCGCGCCACCGGGCGATGGCCGATGCCGAGCTGACGGTTGCGGTGCTTCTGCGGATGATTCCCCTGGTCGAAGCCGAGGGCGTGCGAACGCTGGGCGGCTTGCTGGCCGCCCAGCACGACATCGACTTTCCCCGGCGCATGGCGATCAAGGTTCCGCGACACCGTTTCGAGGCCTTACCCGAAAGCGGCGGCGTGTTCTGGTTGCAGGATGAGCAGAAGCGAGCCTTGCTGGTAGGCGGGGCGGACAATCTGCGTTCGGAAGTGCTGGACTATTTTCTCGATCCCGACCGGCTCAGTCAGCGGCAGATCGAAATGGTGGCGGCAACGAGCGATGTCGGCTTTCGCGTGTGCTTGACACGGCTCGAGACGGCCGTTGTCCAGGCGCGGGAGACGCGCCGGCGCCGGCCGCGTTACAACCGCGGCGACCGCCACCTGCCGCGAGGGTTTTTCGTCAAGGTGTCCGTGCGACGTCCGTGGCCACGGGTGTTCGTGGCTTCAAAAATCTCGCCGGACGGCGCGCTCTATGTCGGGCCTCTCAAGGGTCGCTCGTTTGCCGACGATGCGGCCGCACTGCTGGCTAGGGCCTATGGTCTGCGCACCTGTCCGGGCCGCTTGACCCCGAGTGAGAGCGAGAAGCCTTGCTGGTTGGCCGATGCTGACTGGTGTTCGAGCCCCTGCAATGGCGCGATCGATACCGACGCCTACCAGCGTCGCGTTGCGAGACTCGAGCAAGCGCTCCATTCGGGAATCGTGGCAATCAAAGAAACCCTGGACCGGGATGCCAATAACGACGGGCGGCAGCGTGTCGGGCGCGATGGTGCGGTCCTCGGCCGGCTGGCGAAAGTGCATCGCAAGCGACACTGGCTGGTCAACCACCACCATTTTGTTGTCGCGGTCGCGGCCGCCGACGGCGGCCTCTTGTTGCTCGTCGTCTTCGCGGGCTTTTGCCGCGGCGTGCATCGCTGCCACAGCCGCGGGCAGCTCGAAGAAGCCCTGGCATCTTCCGCTCCGCAGGGCAAAGGCAGGCGGCGTCTCGGCCGGCTGACTGCCGAGGCGGCCGACGTGAGCACCATCCTGGCCCATTGGGTTCGCCAATCGGATTCGTCGGATGCGGTCCTGATTGAACTCGACGGCGACGATCTGACGACTTCGCTCGCGGCCGCGGCGGCGGAGCTCTCGCCGCTGTTGCCGGAAGAAGTCTGAGGCTCGCCCGTCCCGAGCCCTCGAGCCGGCGTTGAAAACGGCGCTCCCGGGGAACATATTAAGCGCGGAACCCCGCTAGTGAGCGCGAGCGCCACCGAACAGAGCAACGTCAGCAGCAAGGAACAGCCACTCGGTTGGTGGTGGCGGTTCGTTTCGGAGAGCAACACCTGGCTGTTGATTGCCGCCGTCTTCATCGGTGCCGTGACGGCGCTGGCGAACGTCGCTTTTCACTGGGCGATCGATCGCTCGCAGGATTTCTTCTGGGTCGACCTCGGTCGTTACATCGGCATCGAAGGCCTGCGTCACTACGACGTTTTCGAGCAGGGGCTCGGCGCGTTGCCCGAGAACTGGTGGTTCATTCCGGCGATTCCGATGGCCGGAATGGCGATCCTCGTACTGCTCGACCGCTGGTTCCCCGGGGAGATCAAAGGCTACGGCCTGCCGCGCTTCCTCGAAATCGTCAACGTCAAGGGAGGCTATCTCCGGCGCCGTTGGATTACGCTGAAGACTTTGTCGACTGCGATTACGCTAGGGTCGGGAATGAGCGCCGGTGTCGAGGGGCCGATTGCGCAGATCGGCGGATCGATCGGCTCCACCGTCGGCCGCCTGTTGCGTCCCTCCTTCGACCGCCTAAGGGTGCTGATCGCCTGCGGTTCGGCTTCGGCGATTGCGGCGACCTTCAATAGCCCGATCGCCGGAGTCATGTTTGCCGAAGAGATCGTCTTGATCGGCGAGTTCGAGGCGCAGTCGTTCTATCTGATCGTCCTCGCGGCCGGCGCTTCGAGCGTGGTTTCACAGTATCTCAAGGCCGACCACCTTCTCATCAGCGCCCCCGCGTTCCAGTTTCCCCTCAACCACGAGTTGCTCTTTTTGCTCGTGATGGGACTGCTGAGCGGACTGCTGGCGGTGCTATTTACCAAGAGCTTTTATGCTATGCGCGACCGCCTCGAAGCGTCGGCGATTCCGAAAACGGTACTGCCATTGCTCGGCGGGCTGGCGATGGGCGTGGCGCTGATATTGTTTCCACAGATTGCCTCGAACGGCTACGAGACGATCAACGCCACTTTATCGGGAGAACTCAGTCTCCAATTGTTGCTTGTGCTCGTACTCGCCAAGATTTTGATGACCGGCGTGACGCTCGGTTGTGGCGGCGCCGGTGGGGTCTTTGCCCCGGCCATGTTCATCGGCGCCGTCTTTGGCGGCGGTTTCGCCGAGTTCGTCAATGTCTTGAGTCCGGGGACGATCGCCGAGCCGGGCGCCTTCGCGATGATCGGCATGGGCGCGTTTCTCTCCGCGGCGACGCACGCGCCGATGACGGCGATCTTCCTCCTGTTCGAGTTGACGCGAGATTACAACGCGGTGGTGCCTGCGATGATCACCAGTGTCAGTGCCATTTTGGTGGCACGCAGGCTGCTCCCCGACAGTATCGACAGTTACGATCTCAGTCGCCGTGGTCTCGACATTCATGCCGGTAGCGAGGCCAACATCTTGCGCAAGCTCTACGTGCGCGGCCTGGTGACGAGAGACTTTCAGTCGATTCCCGAATCGATGGCGCTGCCCGATTTCGTACGCTACGTGACCAACAGCCATCACGTCCACTTCCCCGTCGTCAACCGCGAAGGGGAGATGGTCGGTATCGTCAGCATGCAGGATCTGCGCGACTTGCTGCTCGACCGCGACGTGTGGCCGTATGTCGTGGTCGGCGAACTTGCGCGGCGTGACGTCCTCTCGGTGAAGGGCTCCGACACCTTATTCGATGCAATGAAACGCATTTCGTCGCTTGGCATCGAAGAGATCCCGGTAGTCGATGAAGACGATCCCTCGCGCGTGGTCGGCATGCTCAAGCGGTCGGATTTGCAAAACTTTTACCAGAAACGCTTGCTTGCCAGGGAACTCTCCGGCTGATATCGCTGGCGCGCCGGTCGCAACCCATCCGGTGCCCTGACGGCGGCCCACGGTGCGGGCCGACATCTTAGACGATGAAGAGACGATCAGTCATCATTACTGCGGATGATCTCGGGCTGTGGCCCGAAGTCAACGATGCCGTTTTTGCCGGACACGAGGCGGATATCATTTCGAGCGCTTCGATCCGTGTATCTGCACCCGCCGCGCATAATGCGATGGTCGCTGCGGCGAATCACCCGAGGCTGGACGTTGGACTGCATCTGGTGCTGTGCGACGGCCGCGCTACGCTGCCGCATCGACACATTCCTAACCTGGTCGATCGCGGCGGCCGCCTCCCGGTTACGGCGCTCGAGGCGGCTTGGCTCTACCGCCAGCGCGGCGGCCTGCGTGAGGAGTTGAAAGCGGAAATCCGTGCGCAAATCGAGAAGTTTTTGGCCGGCGGCTTATTCCTCAGCTACATCTCCTCGCACTTCAACCTGCATTTGCATCCGACCGTGGTGAAGATTTTATCAGAACTTTCCAGCGACTATCCGATTGCGGCGCTTCGCAAACCCTGCGGTAGCATGGTCCGGCGGAACGCGCGTATCGGCGTTTCGGCGAGCGAGAGTGTGGTCGCACGCCTGGCGTTGCGGCCGATGGTCGGTTGGGGACGCGTGCGCTCACGCCGCTTTGCCGGTCCTGACCGGGTGGATCCCCTGGCCAGCGAGCGGCCGGTAACCGAGGACGGTGTTGCCGAGCGAATCCGCTGCTTGCCCAACGGGACGACGGAGTTGATCTGTCATCCGGGTTCGTTATCGCCGCAGTACGACGGCATCGGCGAAGCGGCGGTGGTGACCAGCCGGACGGTACGCGAAGCGATGGAAGAGTCGGGCGTCCGTTTGATCTCGTACCGCGACATCACCGAAGGCCGACAGGCGGCCTAGCGCGGTCGCGCAAGCTCGGACCTGGCTAGAGCAAGGTGCTTAGCAATGCCAGGAAGATGAAGAAGCCGAGCAGGTCGGTGCTCGCCGTGACGAAGACGTTCGAGGATACCGCGGGATCGACACGTGCGACTTTCAGTCCGAGGGGAACCAGGGTTCCCAGGGTCGCGGCGATCAAATGGTTCGCCAGCAGTGCGGCGCCGAAGATCAGGCTTAACCGCGGGTCGTGCCGCCATACGAAGACGGCCAGGGCCGAGGCGGCTCCTAGCAGCGCCCCGTTGGCCAGAGCCACCAGCAACTGCTTGCCGAGAATCTTCATGACGTGAGACGGCTTTACCTCTCCGAGCGCGATACCGCGTACGATCAGGGTCATCGTCTGCACGCCGGCACATCCGCCCTGGCTAGCGACGATCGTCATCAACGCCGCCGCGATCGCCATCGCTTGAATCGTTTCTTCGAACAGCGAAATCGTCATGGCTCCGACGGCGGCGGTGAACAGATTGAGCGCCAGCCAGGGAAGCCGGCTCCGAATCCCCTCGGCCGAATCGGTGACCGCCACGCTTTCTCCGGCGACCCCGGCCAGGCGAAGGATGTCTTCGGTCGCTTCTTCTTCGATGACGTCAACGACGTCATCGATCGTAATACGACCGACCAAACGACCGATCGAATCGACGACAGGTAGAGAAATCAGGTCGTACTTTTCGAACAGATGGGCGACTTCTTCTTGGTCGACGTCGGCGCGGACCGAAACGAGGTCGCTATCCATGACGCGCTCGACGGGAGTGAAGTCGCCGGCCAGGATCAGTCGGCGCAGCGCGACGCTGCCAGCCAATCCACCGTTGTCGTCGGTGACGAACACGCTGTGAATGTCGTGAAACTGCTCTCCGTTGCGGCGGAGATATTCGGTGACTTCAGAGACGGTGGCGCTACGAGGCACGGTCGCTACCTCGGTTTTCATGATGCCGCCGGCAGTGTCTTCAGCGTACGTGAGCAGTTCGCGGACATCGCGCCGGGTCTCGGGGCTCGTGCGACGCAGCAACTTGTCGCGGCGCTCTTCGGGAATCTCCGCTAGAAGATCGGTGGCATCGTCGGTGTCTAGGTGTTCGAGGATCGTAGAGAGTCGGCTGTCCGAAAGACTTTGCCCGAGTACCTCGCGGGACTCTTCTCCGAGTTCACGGACTACTTCGGAAGCCTGCTCAGCGGAAAGCAGCGAAAACAGACGAAGTTTTTCGTCGATGTCCTCGAGCGCATCGACAACTTCTGCGATATCGGCTGGATGGATCTCGGCGAGCAGTCGTTCGGCACTTTCGAGATCGCCGCCGACGATGCGAACGATCAGGTCTTCTTTTCGCGCTTGTTCGAGTTCAGCCAGGTTGCTCATCGTCTTGCTTCCATGCCACGCGAAGCAGCAGCAACGGCTGCCGGCGCGAGTTCCCGCCAACATCGTAGCGAGCGAACTCCTCGGCGCGGGTTTCGTCACCAGCCGCCGCGAGTTCCTCGAGCAATCCTGGCCGCTGGGTTTCGCGCAGCAGCAGCCAAACCGGACCGCTACGGGCAAGTTCGCCGACGCTGTCGATCCGAGGGATCGCGCGGCGCGCGTAGAATACTGCCGCATACTCGAAGCCACGGTAAAAATACAGCTCCTGATCGGGCGGAACGATCCCTCGGGTCTGCTCGATCAACGGTGCGATGGTCTGCCGTTGCGCTAGCTCACGGTGGAAGCTCGAGGCGGCAACCAGCTCGGTAGCGATGACGAAAGCCGCTGCACAGGCCAACAACAATTTTCGGCGGCCCGCCCGCGCCGCCGCGTAGAGGCCCGCGGCCAGCAGCAATGCGGCACTGGCCCACAGCGCCACCAAACCGCTGTGGCGTTCAATCGATTCCATTACCACGGTTAGATTGGCGGCGTCCCCACGGCTGAGCCAGGGCGCGATCCCGTTGGCGATCGGAACTCCCGAGGCCTGTGTACCGACGATCAGCGCGACCAGGGCGATCAGCGCGGCAAGGGCTGCTGCAGTAAGGTTCTTCGAGCCCGGGGCCGCCGGCGCCCGGTCGATCCAGCCCGACAGCCAGTTTGCGCTAAGCAGCGCCAGGGCGGGGTAGGCCGACAGCAGGTAGACGCCGCGTTTCGAGCCCGCCAGACAGTAAAAGGCCAGCGTCAGCAGGAACCATACAGCGGGAAACACCAGGCGATTGGAGTCGCTTCGATCCCAGCGTCGCCAAACGTCTACGGCGACCCAGGGCAGAAGCAGGCTCCAAGGGGCAAATCCTCCGGTTAAGGCGGGCAGGTAGTATAGCGGGCTGTGCACGTGACCGGCCGCTACCGCGTCGGGATCGATCACCCGGTAGAAATTCTCTTTCAGCAACAGTTTGTCGACAAAAGCCTGGCCGCCGCTGATCCAAGCGAGCAGGTACCAGAGGAGCGGCAATGCCAGTATCCAGGCGCCACGGCGCGGGCGCAGCAGGAGAAGGTCCGATCGGCGCCGGCGCAGCAGGAGATAACCGCCGACGATGAGGGCGGGCAAGACGTAGCCGACCGGTCCCTTGGCTAGCACGGCAAGCGCGCAGCAGGCGAAGAACGCCGCCGGCAGCCGATCTCTGGCAGCCGATAGAGCGGACCAAGCGGCGACCAGAGCGCCGGTCACGGCGGCGGCCAGAACCATGTCCACGCGCGCGGTGGTTGAAGACGCCAGCCATTGCTGGCTGGTCGCCAGCAAGACGACCGCAAGCAAGGCGGTTCGCGCACCGTAGTGGGATAGGCCGGCAGCCATCGTCAAGCCGAGCGCCAGCAGCGACGCGGCGAGTGAAGGGATACGTACCGTGGTTTCGCTGACGCGGCCCACAGCGACGCTGATCGCGGCTCCGAGCCAGTGGAACAAGGGGGGCTTCGACGGGATTTCGTCTCCGTTGCGGAGCGGCAAGATGAACTCGTGTTTTTCGACGATGGACTGTACGACGACAGCCTCGCGGGGCTCTCCCTTGGTGTAGAAGGGAACCCCTTGAATGGCCGGAAGATACAGCAGGGTGAAGGCGGCCGGGACGATGCCGCCGAGAATGATCCGGCGAAACCAGGCGAACATAGCACGAACCTTCGGTTGAGCCTGCATCAAGAGGCATCGTACCTTGCTCGCTCGCTAGGTGCATTCAGCGCCGGCACGCCTTGCCGTCGGCTGCCGGTCTCGAGTAAAGGGGGCGCGTTACGCGGCTTTGCCGCTAGGCTCGGAGTCTTCGAGTGCCTCGCCGGTCGTCGGTACTGCTTCCTCGTCCGCCCAGGTGATGCGTTTGTAGTCGAATTCTCTGCGCGCTTGGACGGGAAGCTTGACGATTTCGAAATACGGCGAAAGGTCGAAATCTCTCGGCGTCATCAACAGCGGATCGCTGGGGCGAAATACGCGAGAGTGGAACATATCCATCTGCCGCGTCCGCCACGGCGCGCGCAACCAGTAGCGGTAGCTCAGATTCCCCACGACGTCCGTCTGGCGCCCGTCGAGAACCGGCAGGATCGGATAGCGAATCTTCTGAAACGCCATCGCGATCTGGGTCGAACAGATCACTTCCTTCGAAAACCGGCCGGAGTACTTGAGGGCCGTTTGGCGCCACAGCTGCGGGATCAGATGAACCGGGAAGAAATAGCGCATGAGATCGAGAACGTGATCGACGTTGTAGGGCCGGCCGATTTGATCGACGACCGTTGCAAGAACGATCGCCAGGTCTTGTTCTCTCAGCCTCAGCGGACGACAGATGCGGATGTTGTGGTAGGCGTATTTCGAGAGCGGTGCGGCCGCCACACCGGTTTCGACGGTAGCCTCGACCAGCAGCGACGAGGCGTCCTCACGGTAACGTTGCGCGAGTGCGTCTGCTCGCGGGCCGCCGTTCCGCAGTAGCGCGTCTCCTACATACAGCGCTGCGTGAGACCAGGAACTCTGCGTCAGGTACTTGATGACTTCGCTGATCCGCTGCGAACCTTCGACCAAAATGACGTCGCCCGGCTGCAGGACGGCTCTGAGCCGCTGCAGATCGAAAGGAAAACGCTGCACATAGCCCTGCCGCTCCTTGACAAGATGGCGGATCATGAAATCGATCAGCGCCCGACGAGGACTACGCAACGAGGTCATCGAACCTATCCCCACATCATAAATTCTAAGCACGAAAAACCTCCGATGAGAATGGGTTTTTCGCGAATTTTACGCTGCGCCGCGGCGCATGTCTGCGCAATACAAGAGTTTTCTTGCTAGTACACAGCAAAACGCATGACCGAGGGAGAAAGGTCCGGCACAGCTAGGCTAGGCCCTTGGCGATCAGATATTCTGCGACGAGGATCGCGCCCTTGGCCGCACCCATTTTCGTGTTGTGCGACACGAGCAAATACTTGATGCCGTTTCGAAACAGCGGCTCGCGTCGAATCCGGCCGACCGAAGTCGTCATGCCGTCCCCAGCGTTGCGGTCGAGGCGCGGCTGCGGACGAAACGGATCGTCGTGAACGCGGATCAGTTCCTTCGGCATCGACGGCAGTTGCAACCGCGCGAGCTTGCGGCCGGCCGCGCGCAGAGTCGCGGCGACTTCCTCGCAACCGGCGTGACGGCTCAGTTCGACGGAGACAGCCTCGGTGTGGCCCTCGAGCACGGCGGCTCGAGTGCAGGTTGCCGAGACCGCGATCCGGGCCGGCCGCAGGCCGCCGGAGTCTACGCTTCCCAGCAGCTTTGCCGCTTCCGCAGCGACCTTCTCTTCTTCCTTCGGAATGAAGGGAATGATGTTGTCGATTGCATCGAGGGCGGCGACGCCGGGGGAACGTCCGGCTCCCGAAATTCCCTGCATCGAGACGACGGATACACGCTTGACGCCGTAACGTTCGTGCAAGGGTTTGAGGGTGATCGCCAGACCGGTCACGGTACAGTTCGGTTGTGGCAGGATGAACCCCTGCCAGCCGCGCAAACGACGCTGTCGGCGAACTAGCGCAGCGTGTTCCATGCTCACGCCAGGCAACAAGAGTGGTACATCGTCTTCGTAGCGAAACGCCGAAGCCGTGCTGACGACCGGGACCTTCTCGGCGTACAACGGCTCGAGCCGACGTGCGACTTCCGACTCGACAGCGGAAAATACGATGTCGACGTTGGCGGTGGGAAGCTCGGACGCTTCTTCGATTTTCAGTTCGAGGACGCTCGCCGGAGGTTCCCCATCGGCCCACCAACGCAGCTGGCCGCTTTCGGGATCGCGTAGAGCTTCGCCGTACGTCTTTCCCGCAGAACGGGAGGACGCCCCCAACCGGGTGATTCGCAGCCAAGGATGTTCGGCCAGAGCCGCGACGAACTGTTGACCTGCGATGCCGGTCGCGCCGACAATCGCGACGCGCCTCTTTTTTGACTTGTTTCGCTGGGCCATGACTCTCCACCTTCGGAGCACGGTACCGCAAACCAGCAGGGCAACGTCGCACGGCGTCATCGAGACATCCCCCCGAACGGGGCTAAGCATCGATAACGATCGCGCCGCTCGGTTGCCCACAACGCGTGCCCTCTGTATGCTCGTTTACGTATGGCACGTACCTCCGCATCGAGGAAACCTCAACGCGCTGCCTCGGTTCACGATTTCGTGCCATTCTTCGTGCGGCGCGTTCTGGGATGGCGTATTGGTCCCCGCGGCGTGCTGCTCGCGCGTACGAATAGCAACGGCGTAGTCACGATTGTTCATCGTTTGCGCGACGGTTGCTCAGGCGAGACCGTCGACCGGCGCATTGCCCAGATGCGTCCCGACAACTGGACGTATCGGCTGTTTTGGAAGAAAGGCAGCGGTCGCTGGACCGCTTACTACGACGGTCACGGCGATCCGTTTGCCGGCTCTCTTGCCGAATGTCTGGGCGAAATCTCGCGCGATCCCTTCAACTGTTACTGGTCTTGAAACCGCCTACCCGCCGCTGAGCGGTTCTGCCGAGACTACGAGGCGCTAGGGCCGAGCGATTGGCCGTGAGAAAACTCGACCAAGTTGCCGTCGGGATCACGGACAATGCAGAAGTAGCCGACGATCGGCCCGGCGTCCTGGGCTTGCTCAACCAAGATGCCCTCACCGGCGGCCTCTGCCGCGATACGGGCTGCCGCGCTTCTTGCGTCGACCGCCTCGCTGATGTGCGGGAGG
>CAZJCO010000073.1:0-10927 GCA_964544375.1 uncultured Myxococcales bacterium | reverse complement strand
AGCCGTCCTACAGCGACGTAGGAGTGTGTCGGCAGTGACAGGACAAGTTCTACGAACGCCGCTTCTCGCAGTCATACTTCGAGTCCTTGCCTGATTTCGTCAAGCTCGCCGAGGCCTACGGTGCCATCGGAGTTCGTCCGAAGACCCCCGAGGAACTGCGGCCGGCGCTCGAAAAGCTGCTTAACCACGACGGGCCGGGGCTGGCCGACGTTGTCATCCCCCCAGAAGAGGGGGTGTTCCCGATGGTGCCTGCCGGCATGGCGGTCGACGAGATGCTGTTCGCATGAAGCGAGTTGCACGCCGACCGGTTACAGCGGTAGGCCGCTGCGAAACATCAGCCAGTTCGATTCGAGCGCGTACTGTCGGGTGTTTCAAGAACAAGCTTGCGTAATAAATGCACAGGCTTATAAAGAACAGAAGCCACGGCAGCGGCAGCAAGAAAGAAGCCGCTGCCTCGCTCCGTAGTTGCAGGTAGATTTCGCCGGCTACCATAAGCAACGCAATGACGATGTAAACTGCAGTGGTCGCGCTGTAATAGTCGCGAGATATTCGAGAGGTCGGCAATACCGCGAGCGAGAGCAGTCCACCGACGGTAAACTTACCGGCCAGCAGCAGATACGAGTGAGCGAAGGCGACCTCCACGGGCGGATCGATGCCTAGTTAGCCGAAGCAACTCGGTGAAGAAACCTCAGCTCCTTATTCATGAGTAAGGGTTATCCCTTACCTCCTGCCGGCGAGAACTCACAACGTTCAACGCGCGGCCTGCGTGGGTTGCAATCTCGATCGCGGCAATCAGTTGTTGCATGTGCGCGCTTCAAGTTGTGCGCGAAGTATTGACGAGCGCGAGAGGGTTTCGATGCACGCTTACATCTCTGCATGCATTCGCACGCAACCGTTTTGTTTGCCGACAGCGAGTGACGAATTTTCGTAGTAATGACGGGTAGAAACGAAGCACCATCGAATTGTCTCGGTGTCCGCTTCGACTCGCCGCGAACTTTTCCCTGTAAAATACAGACTCCGTACTTTTTCTCTTGCACTCAGCGGTGAGTGGTACTAAGTCAAGACCATCGTCGTGCCGTAAGCCAGGTCGGGGGCGTTTCATTCTTCGAAACCGATTCCGCGTCGAGGCGCTTTTGCCGAGTGGTTCTCTGTACGCGACGGCGACTGTCATCCTAAGGAAACGAGAACGAAAGAAGCCGCATCGATGAACCGAAACTCATCCTTGTCTATCAACCTGCGTTCGATCGTCGTTGCAAAACTTAGCATGTGGCTGTTGGGGGCATCGCTTGGACGATGAGGACTGAGGCTTCTAGGTTGTGGGGCGCAGCATGCTCCTTGATTTCGAAGGAGCTGCCGGAAAATGACTACGAAACTTGGATCTTGGAGCTGAACGCGGCGAGTTTCGAGGACGATACCTTGACCCTCGAGGCTCCGTTCGGGCTGTTTCGAGATCGTGTTCGTCAAGCCTATCTTCCGGCGATCGAGAGGGCAGTCTCGGTTGCGGCGGACAGGCGATGTCGAGTGGCGGTGGTGGTGGGTGCATGCGGCAGAGCGAGGCCGACCACACCGGTGCGGCATCGCTCTGCCGCTGGGCCACTCGCCGGTGTAAACGGGCGCAAGACGTTCGACAATTTCATCGTCGGCGAGAGTAACCAATTAGCTTATCTTGGCGCGCGGCAGATTGCCGAGTGCAAGGCTGGAGCCGGCAATCCGCTGTTCCTTTACGGGGGAGTCGGGCTCGGAAAGACCCACCTGTTGGTTGCGGTCGTCAACTATCTCAAATCACAGGGCCGTCGTGTTTTGTACTACAGGGGCGAAGAGTTTACCCGCAAGATGGTTGACGCCCTACGGCTCGACCGTATGACGGCGTTCCGCCGGGAGTTCCATCTCGCCGATGCCCTGTTGATCGACGACATTCAGTTCGTCGCTGGGAAGAAACGGACGCAGCAAGAACTCTACCACGCGTTCAATCTGATCCACGCCGCCGGCAAACCGATCGCCCTGGCGAGCGACCGCGCGCCGGCCGAGTTCGAAGCGGTGGAAAACGCGCTCAAGAGCCGTTTCCAGGGCGGCCTACTGGCCGACTTGGCCCCGCTCGATCAGGAACTCCGTGTTCGCATTATCAAGGCCAAGGCGCGCGAGGCGGGTCTGGAGCTGGGCGACGAGGTGCTCGAGCGGATCGCTCCACGCATTCAGGGCAGCGTGCGTGACATCGAAGGCCTGGTGCTGCGTTTGAAGGCCACGGCCACGCACGACGCTCGTCCACTCGACGAGCGCATGGTGGAATCGTTAATCGGGCCGTACGTGACGAGTAGCGCTCCGGTTACGCTGGAGAAAATTGTCGATACCGTTGCCTGGCGCTACGGCATCACCCGCGCCGAACTGCTCTCGCGCGACCGTTCACGCCGCGTGGCTTGGCCACGTCACGTTGCGGCGTATCTCTGCAGGCGACTGACGAATGCCTCGCTGCCCGAGATTGGCGAGGTCCTCGGAGGACGTAACCATACGTCGGTATTGCGCGCGGTACGCTCTGTGGCCGACCATGTTTCTGGTGACCCGGCCTTCGCTTCGCGCCTGCGCGAGATCGAGGCAATGCTTGGCCAGGTGCCGCACTGAGCACGTTTGCCGTCTGACACACTCGCATCGGCTGGACCGCTCTGCTAGGCAGGGCGGGTCATGACGCCGAACATTGCCGATCTCATTCGACGCGCCCGGCGCTTGGAGTCGCTCTCGATGGCGATTTACGTGCGTCTTGCCCAGAGCTTTGCCGATAGTCAGGAATTGCATGAGTTCTGGATGTCGATGGCCCGGCACGAGGCGGCCCACGTCGGTGCGCTCGAACTCCTCGAGGTGATGATTCTCGAGACCGGTACCGCGCCGGACCTCGAACACCTTCGAGCAAGCACGGCCAGCGCGGCGGATGTGATCGAGGCGCTGTATGCCGAGGTCGCGCAGCGGGTTTCCCTCGAACGTGCCTTCGAACTCGCGGTCGAGCTCGAGAGCACCGAAGTGGAAGACCTGTTGCTCGACTTGATCGACGGTTTGGCCGATCCGGAACAACGACAACAGGCGCAACAGATGCTGCTGCACGATCTGAGTGATCTCAGCCTGATGATCGAGAAGTACACCGACGACGAGCAGCTTCTGGCGCGCGCCGATGCCTTGGTCGAGCGGCACGTCGACCGCCGGGACGAACGCCCCGAATAAACGTTTGCTGCAGCAGCCCGCCGGGCGTTTGCGTGCACGCGGCGCGCCTTGCCGAGTGTCTCACCGCTGAACAAGCGGCAATTTGCGGACGCCTCTATGCGTTAGTTGTCACTGGGGTAACGCTCGAACAGGGAAGCGCAACAGGAAAGTCCGCGAAATATCTGGATCATCGGGTGGCATGGTCGTTGCTGAACATGCTCCAACGACCCGGACTCGTGTGCCGGTGTGAGGAGACAGACATGAACGACCCGACAGGAGCCAGCATTCGTGACTTGCGGCGCAATCTGCGCATGACGCAGGAAGAATTCGCCCACACGCTCGGCATCACGGTCGCCACCGTGAATCGCTGGGAAAACGGGCACGCCAAGCCGAGCAAACTTGCGCGGCGCGCGATCGAACGCCTCGTACAGTATCGCGCGGAATCTGCGCCTCGAACTGCGTAATGAACGTGAAACGGAAGAGGTGAGGGGGCCGCTCGCGCGGCCCCCTCTCGGTCCACCACCGCCTCTTCCCCTCCGCTCAGCGGGCGTAGGCTTCGTAGCCGGGCGCCGGAGAACGACCGTTGGTAACGGTCAGGTTATCCGGATCGAGGCCAACACCGCGTTTCTCGGCAAGACCGACGATGCTTGCGCGGGCGAGCTTGCTCGGCTCCGAATGTCCGTTCTCCCACCGATTGACCGTACTGACGGTAATCCCGAGGGCATGCGCAAATTCTTCTTGAGTCATCCCGAGCTTCACACGAAGCTGCCGGATCAGCGTGCCAGTTTTCGGCTCTTCCATCACTGCCTCCATCCTCCCAGTGCGACCCGAACGGTGCAGCCGCGTCGGTTTGCGTGGGAGGGATGCAAGCTAGGTGCCATGTTGAAACCGTTGTGAAGTGGCCCGTTGCGGGCTGATGCGAGTGCCCAAGCGATCAAAATCGCACGCTTGACGACACTTTTGAATGTACCGGATAAGATAGTCTCCGATGCCCCGCGTCTCGGTCATCGTCCTCAACTGGAACGGTCGCGAGTTACTCGAGGCTTGCCTGCGTTCGCTTGCCGAGCAGGACTTTGGCGACTACGAACTGATCGTCGTCGACAACGGTTCTAGCGACGGCAGCCGCGACCTGATCGCGCGCGACTACCCGCAAGCGCGGCTCATTACTAACTCGGAAAACGCGGGATTTTGCCGCGCCAACAATCAGGCGATGGCTCAGGCGACCGGCGAACTGGTGGTTCTTCTCAACAACGACGCCGAGGTCATGCGGGACTTTCTCTCGAGAGTCGCCGCGGCTGCCGATGCGGCAGGGCCCGAGGTTGGAATGTTCGCGACCAAGATCTTGATGTTCGACCGCCGCAACGTCTTCGACTCGGCCGGTTTGCTGGTCTATCCCGACGGTATCTGCCGTTCGCGCGGTTGGCTCGAAAAGGACGTCGGCCAGTACGACGCATCGGACGAGGTTCTGGCGCCCAATGGATGTGCAGCGGCCTACCGTCGCGCGATGCTGGACGACGTCGGCGTGTTCGACGAACGGTACTTCGCTTACCTCGAGGATCTCGATCTGGGACTGCGAGGCCAGCTTCGTGGTTGGAGATGTCGCTATGTTCCCAAGGCCGTGGTGTATCACAAGAAGTCGATGACCAGCGGCTACCACTCGGCGCTCAAGGCCTATCTGGTCGAACGCAACCGAATCTGGAATGCGGTCAAGCTGCTGCCGTTGCGCCTCTTGGTCCTCAGTCCCTTTTATACGTTGCTGCGTTACTTGGCCCAGGCTTTCGCCGCTGCCAGTGGCCGCGGCATGAGCAGCAATTTTCGCCGGGACTATTCGCGCGCGCGCCTGGCGATGATCCTACTGCATGCCTACGCCTCAGCGCTCGTCGGTCTTCCGGCCGTCTGGCGCGAGCGCCGCCGGATTCAATCCGGTCGAAGGCTCGGAGCGCTGGCGGTCTACTTGTTGATGCGCCGCTACCGGCTCCCTTTGGGCGAGTTGGCTTTCAAAGACTAGGATCGGGGCATCCGCGCCGGGCTGGCGTTGCCGCGTGCTTCACGGCATGGTGGTGCCCCGTCGTGCCGGCCCTCTGGCGTGGCTGCTGCGGCACTGTTTTTCGAATCCTTGGGATCCTCGGGAGGAGTGATGGACGCGTTTTGTTCTGCGCTCGAACTTGCCGCCGCAATTCGTGAAAAAAAGGTCAGTCCGGTTGAGGCGGTTGACGCCTATTTGGGGCGGATCGACCGCCTCAACGTGGATCTGAACGCGGTCACCTGGCGGCGTGACGACGACGTTCGCAAGGAGGCCAAGCAAGCGGAAGACGCATTGATGCGCGGTGAGGCCAAGGGACCGTTCTTCGGCGTGCCGATTCCCATCAAAGACCTGACCGATGTTGCCGGTTGGCCGATTACCTTCGGTTCACGTGCGGCCATCAATCGGGTCGCGAGTTGGACGGCAGCGGTCGTGAGCGCGCTCAAACGTGCCGGCTTCCTTCTTTTGTGCCGGACGAACACGCCGGAGTTTGGGATCTTGCCCGTTACCGAAAATCAGGCTTACGGTGCAACGTGCAACCCGTGGGACGTTTCACGCACGCCTGGTGGATCGAGCGGCGGCAGCGCCGCTTGCGTGGCCGCCGGTCTGGCGCCGATCGCGCACGGCAACGACGGTGGCGGTTCGCTGCGCATCCCCGGTTCTTGCTGCGGCTTGGTTGGTCTCAAGTCGAGCCGCGGGCGCGTCTCTTGGGGGCCGATGGTCTGTGACGTCATGCACGGCGGTGCGGTCGAAGGCGTCGTTGCGCGAAGCGTCGCCGATTCGGCCGCGGTGCTCGACGCGATCAGCGAGCCCGACCCCTACGCTTGGTATAATGCGCCCAGACCCGAGCGGCCCTATCTCGAGGAAGTCGGCGCCAAGCCGGGCCGACTGCGTATCGCGTTTACCACCGAGGCGCCCACCGGGGTGCCGGTCGATGAAGAGTGCGTCAAGGCGGTTCAACGAACGGTCGCGTTGCTCGAAGAACTCGGCCATGAGGTGTTCGAAGGCAAACCCGATTGGCCCGAGCCGAGCGACATCCTGCCTTCGTTCATGACGGTGTGGAACACCGGGCTGGCCTACTGGGACGTCGAAGACTGGGACAAGATCGAACCGCTGAGCGCGACCATGCGCGCGCAGGCGGCGGCGACCGACAGCCTGAGCTACGTGCGCGGCGTGGCGCAGCTTCAAATGTTCAGCCGGCGTATGGTGGCCTGCTGGGGGCGTGACTTCGATCTGCTGGTGACGCCGACGCTGGCGACCTTGCCGCCCGAAATCGGCGCGCTCTACGAAGGCGCGGAAGACGATCCGATGATGCCGATTTTCAAGGCCGCAGAGATGGCGGCTTTCACCCCACTGTTCAACGTCACCGGGCAGCCGGCGGTTTCGCTACCGTTGCACTGGACCGACGATGGCATTCCGGTAGGCGTGCATCTTGTCGCCGGGCCTTGGGACGAGTCGCTGCTCGTTCGCGTGAGCAGCCAACTCGAAGAGGCCGCGCCTTGGCGCGAGCGACGTCCGTCGCTGGGATGATCCGCCCGCAAGCGCTACGGTTGGATCGAGCCCCCGTAGCTCAGGTGGATAGAGCACAGGATTCCTAATCCTGGGGCCGCAGGTTCGAATCCTGCCGGGGGCACTCCCGGTTCTACGGAGCGTCGGTCTCTGCGGCGCTTTGAGCAAGCTCATCGCTGGTCGGGGGCGGCCTTGAGCGCACAACCGCCGCGATCGCAAGCAGCGCGATAAGCCCACCGACGATCTGCAGTGGGGCGAGCCGCTAGTCAAGCACAAAAGCGGACCCCACGCCCGCGATCACGGGGACGGCGAGCAAGAGTACGGACACCGACAGCGCCGAAGCGTGCGCGTGGGCCCAGTTGATCAAGAAGTGGCCGAGGGTCCCCGGCAGCGCGGCAATGCCGAGCAAGATCAGCCAGTCGCCGCCCTGCGGCGCCGACAAATCCTGGCCTGTGGCGAGCGCTGCCAGCAGCATCCATAGGCCCGAGACGGTCGTCATGCCGATGACGTAGTCCCAAGCTTCCACGGTGGCGCGCAGATGTTTGGAAGCGAGAAAGTACGCGCTAAAGGCGAAGAGGTTGGCGAAGGCCAGCGTGTCTCCTTCGAGACTCCAGCCGGCAATGCTGCGAGCGCCTAGTACGACGAGCCCCGTGCCCGTGAACGCAATTGCCGTCCAGAAGATCCCGGCGAGGGTGGCGCGCTCCCCGAACAAGGGCCCTGCAAGCAGTAGGACCACTCCCGGTTGCAGTGCGCCGATGATCGTGACGTTCGCGACCGTGGTGAGTTTCAGCGCGCTGAAGAAGAGCACCTGATGAAGGAAGAACAGGCTGCCGCCCGCGAGGCAGGCAGCTAACCAGCGTCGATTGAAGCGCTCCCTCATTTCGGATCGAACCACGGGAAGGAGCCAGAGCAGGGGGATCGCGAACCACAGACGGTAGAAGGCAACAACGATTCCGCTCGCCGAAACCGACTTGATGGCCACGCTGCTCGCACCCCAAAGGGCGACGGCGAGCGCCACGGCAGCGACCGCACGGTGAGGTAGAGATCCACCACGCATAGGTCGAATCATTACACGCAACGTTGGATTCGTGGAATCTACGGCCTTGACGCGAGGCTGAGCGTCAGTCGCAGGACGGTACGTCGTCCGACCACTCGACGTTGAGGGTGACCGGAGCGGCCGTCTCAATGACGGTACTGCCGGCCTTCTCCTTGCGAACGGTTACGTGCAGCGCTGGCGTTTCGACGATGCCCGGTTCGAAAACCGACACGACCAGGATCTGCTCGGTCGTCAGACGGCCATCGGCGGCGGTGTTGGTAATCGGAACGGATTGTTCGACGACGTGAAGCCGTCCCCATTCCCGCGGTAGCATCGGCAGCTCGGCGCGCGTGTTGCGATCGTGGCGCACTTTGACGAGCAGCTCGATCGGGGCGCCGGCGACGACCTCGGTATCCGGTGCGATGACGACGGCACGCGGCAGTTCGGCGGCGCCAAGCTGGGCGCAGTCGAGGGTAACGAGCAGTGCCACAAGCGCGGTCGCGGCAACCCCAAAGGCTCGAAGGACCTTTTGGCCGCGATTTGCCATGTCCATGCCTACCTCCAAGGATGTTCCATGCCGAGCGAACGCCGGCCCGCGTCGAGCGAATACGGGCAACCGGTTGATGGCGCATCGGCAATAGCTAGCATGCCATGAACGGCTGCCGGCGGCGACAATTGCCGGCCGCCGGCGTGCACGAATCACGAACAATTCTGGAGAGGTTTGCCATGGAGAAATCGATCGAGGCGTTGAGAGAAGACCTGTTGGCGCTCGAGCGCCGCTGCGAGGCCTACGAGAGCGCGCGCTACCGGCGGCGAGGCCTGATGCTGGCGGCGGGAGCGCTTGCCACAGGCATACTCGTGCTGCCCGCCGTACGCGGGGTTGCCGGTCTGGTCCCCGACTTTCTTGTCGCACGGGCCTTCCGACTGGTCGATCAAAGCGGCGGGGTACGCGCCGCGCTACGAACCGCGGGCGGCAACACCGTCATCGTCGTCGGCGAGCCGCGGGCCCGGCGGCGACGCGAGTTCGTTTTGAGCGCCGAGCCGCCCTACCTCAGTGTGCGAGATGAGAGCGGCCGGGTACTGGCCGGACTCGTGCGGCGGGATACCGCCGTCGGCGACGGCCGACGCGACCGGCAGTCGCTGCACGATCACGGCAAGCAGCCAGACCACAAGAAGAAGGGCAAGGATCGCCAAGGCCGCGCGGACCGCAAGGAAGAAGAAAGCGACGACGGTTCGTTCGACTGGCTCGACTAGACGGCCGAGCCACCGTCGCTGGCGCCGCGCAGCCCCTTGGGCAGCGGGAACACGACGTGCTCGGTTGCGGTCGTGAGTTCCTCGACCTCGGCGTAGCCGCTTTCGGCGAGCGCTGCGATGGTTTCCTGCACGAGGGTCTCCGGCGTCGAGGCTCCGGCGGTGAGTCCCACCGTGGCCACGGCTTCGAAGTCGGCATGGGCGATGTCGTCGGCCGACTCGATCAGCCGTGAGCGCGTGCCTTCCTTGCGCGCCACCTCGACCAGACGGTTGGCGTTACTCGATGCCGGTGAGCCGATGACGAAAACCAAGTCGGAGGAGCGTGCCAGCTGCTTGACGGCGGTCTGCCGGTTTTGGGTCGCGTAGCAGATATCGTTCTTCCCCGGCGTGACGACGGCCGGAAACCGCTTGCGAATGGCGGTCATGATGTCGCTGGTATCGTCCACCGACAGGGTCGTCTGCGTCACCACTCCCACCCGCGCGGGGTCGCGTACCTGTACCTCGGCCACTTCCTCGACGGTTTCGATCAAGCGGATTCTCTCCGGGGCGTGCCCCAGGGTACCGTCGACTTCTACGTGGCCGCGGTGGCCGATCAAAAAAATCTCGTAGTCGTCGCGGGCGTAGCGCAGGACTTCGAGATGGACCTTCGTCACCAAGGGGCAAGTGGCGTCGATCACGCGCAGGCCGCGTTCGCGGGCTTCCTCGCGGACGGACGGCGGCACGCCGTGCGCGCTGAAGATGAGCAGTGCCTCGCGGGGGACGGTGCTCAGGTCCTCGACGAAACAAGCGCCCCGGCTCCTCAGGCGGTCGACCACGTGGCGGTTGTGGACGATTTCGTGCCGCACGTAGACTGGCGGCCCGAACTCGTCGAGCACGCGGTCGACGATTTCGATTGCGTAGGACACGCCGGCGCAAAAGCCCCGCGGGCTGGCAACCAGAACCCGCTTGGCCCCGTTGGCCGTTTGCTCGGCGCGTCGCTCTGATCTTCGCGCTGGCACTGGGAGTTTCCTCGTGCGCTGACCCTGCCACGGGGCGCGCTGCGGGACAAACCCGGATTGGTGCCGCATCGGTTGAAGATTCCCTTGCTCGCGATATGTTCTGGCAACCTCCACGGACGGGTGGGGTAGGGCGCCGGAACTACGACTCCGGCTGCGGACGGGTCGAAGGTGACAAGAAATAGCATTGCTTTTAGGCGCGCGGCGGCAGTCGCGCTCGTGGTAGGGGTGATGGCTCTGGCTTGGGGATGCGGCTCCACGGGCAGCACGAGTAGCCCGACGCCGCCGACGGCGATCATCAAGGCCGCCAATTGGCTGGTCGACGTCGGCTTGCGGTTTCAACTCGATGCCAGCTCGTCGACCGATCCGCATGGCGATACCCTGGAGTTCAAGTGGACGCTGATTCATCCCAGTAGCCAGGCGCAGTTCGACGATCATTGCGAAGACGATCCGGCCGAGCTTTGCACGAAGAACGACGACGACATCTGTGAGGATGACTCGAGCGTTTTTTGCTCGACAAACGCCGATTGTCCGACCGGCAACTGCCTGCTCAACAGCGGGACGACGTCTTCGGAGTGCACGACCGGCAAATGCCAGGTCGGCAAGGGCAACGAGGCCGAACAGGCGAGTTTCGTCGCCGATGTGCCGGGACCCTACGACGTGCGCCTTTTGGCCGAGAGCAGCCGCGCTAACGATGTCGACACGATGGTGCTCGACACCTATCCGTCACTGTTCGTGCTGGGCTCTCTGTTTGCGTTCGGCGGAACTCAAGGGGCGGCGATTGCCGAGTTCGCCGATGCCGCCAGCTTCGCCGCCGGCGCTACGCGCGGAGCGGCCGATCCGTCCGGCGGCAATAGCTTGCTTACGGTAGCGGGCGCCGGCCTCGTTCGCGAGCTCGACTACAGAGACGGTCGCGCTGTCCGTCGG
>CAZJCO010000072.1:0-10956 GCA_964544375.1 uncultured Myxococcales bacterium | reverse complement strand
GCAGGATTTTGGTTCCCGTGGGTATCGGCCGTAGGTCACGAGATCGACGTAACGTTGTGCGATCTCGTCGCCGATCGGCGGGCGGCGACGCCGACGGCTGCAGCGGAGTTGGTCGTGCCGATCTACGACGAATTGTCGGCCCAGCTCGACGAACTCGGGATGCGTTTGCGCCAGGCCATCGGTGCGCGTTTGGGGCACTCGCGGTTGCGCGTTGACGCTGCGCGCGGACGGCTACGCGAACCGCTTCGGCGGGTCATGACGGAACGCCAGCGTATCGACGAGGTGGCCTCTCGACTGCAGCGGGCGTTGCAGGGGCGCGGCAAGACGGCCGCTGACCGCATCGCCGTTTTGCACGAGCGCTTGCTGCACGCCGGCGCGACACGTCCGCGGACCGTGGTTTCGCGCCTGACCGATCTCGACGGCCGGCTGCGTCGCGCGAGCCTGGTAGGCCTCGGCAGGGCGACGACCTCGCTGGCGACGTTGCGGGCCAAGCTCGATGCGCTCAGCCCGCTGGGAGTACTCGACCGAGGATACAGCCTGGCCGTGCGCGCCGACGGGAGACTGGTCCGTTCCGCCGGCGAAATCGCAATCGACGAGCGCCTGACGCTTCGTTTCGCACGAGGTGAGGCCGAGGTGCGCGTGGAAACCAAAAAAGACGGAGACGCTCGATGAAACCGATGATCTCTTTACTGCTTACCGCTGTTCTCGTTGCCATCGGGGTTAGCGCCGAGGCGGCGTTCACCCCGTCGGTGTTCTACCTGGCTCCCGAAGAGCCGCACCCCGGCGACATCGTGCGCGTTACGATGAATATGCCGATGGGATCGCGCACCGGCACGGTTACCTGGAACGGGAAGGTTCATCCCGGGTTCGTTACGGGCGGACTGCTCAACGTGTACATCGGCATCGACCTTGGGCTCAAACCAGGCTCCTATGAGATTAGCTATTCCTTCGGCGAAGAGAGCGGCAAGAAAAGTTTTACCGTGGTGCCGAAGGAGTTCGCTTCGGAGTCTCTGACGGTCGATTCGAAGTTCACGAAACTCGATGAGGCGACGCTCGAGCGCGTCAAAGAGGAACGGGCCAAGCTACGCCGGATCTTTGCGACGATTTCGCCCAAACGCCTATGGAAGAGCGCGTTCGTCAAACCGGCGGCCGGTGAACTCGGCTCTCCGTTCGGCCTGCGGCGCGTGTTCAACGGCGAGCCGCGTAGCCCCCACGCCGGAATCGACATCCGGGCGTCTCTCGGCGAGGGTGTCTATGCATCCAATAGCGGCATGGTCGTCGTAGCGAGGAACTTATTCTTTACCGGCAACACCGTTGTCATTGATCACGGACAGGGGCTCTACAGCATCTATGCACATCTGTCGCGCATCGACGTCAAGGAGGACGAGGCGGTAGAACGTTCTGCTCAGATCGGCTTGGTTGGTGCCACCGGGCGCGTCACCGGACCGCACCTGCATTGGGGAGTCAAGCTCGGCGGCGCGCGAGTCGACCCTGCGATGCTGCCGGGCCGGCCGCTCTAGTCTGCGGAGCCTTTCGGTGGATCGGGCAGCGTTCAAGATAGACGGCCTCGTGCTGGCGGGGGGAAAATCTCGGCGCTTCGGCAGCGACAAGCGGCAGGCCTTGTGGAACGGCGAGCCGTTGGTGTTGCACGCTCTCCGAATGCTCACTCCGATCGTCGGTGGCACGCTGTTCGTGGCGACCGGCGAATCGCGCGAGGCGCTGCCCGGCACGGCGCGAGCAGTTGTGCTGCGTGACGAACCGTCCGGCCGCGGTCCGCTCGGTGGGATCGCCGCGGCCTTGACGAGAAGCCGCAACGGTATCTTGGTTCTAGCCTGTGACTTGCCGAGGGTACGTCGCGCCACGCTCGAAGAACTCGCCCGCTGCGGGCTGGCCTCGGGGCGTCCGGTGGCGGTTCGTAGCATGCGAGGCTGGGAACCGCTGATTGCCTACTATCCCCCCTCGACTTTGAGTTACGTGCGCGTTGCGTTGCAGCATGGGCGGGCGGCGCCGCGCGTGCTGCTCGATCGTTTGGCGGCGATGGCCGTGCGTCCGCGGTGCTCGACGGAGATCATCAACGTGAACCGTCCGAGTGATCTCGATCGGGCGCGCAATGCGGCGCCCATGGAGGAAACGCAATGATGGCGAAGAAAGCCGCGAACAAGAACGAGCCGAAGTTCGAAGAAGCCATGACGGAACTCGAGGACATCGTGCGCAAGCTCGAATCCGGCGACATCGCGCTCGAGGAATCTCTGTCGGCGTTCGAACGCGGGGTGGCGTTGGTCCGACAGTTACACACACGCCTCGACGCGGTGCAGGAGAAGATCGAGGAGCTCAGCCGAGGCGAGCGTGGGACGGTAGAAGTGAAAGAGTTCGAGGAGTAGCGGTCGTGGCGGCCGCGGTGCAGTCCGAGGATCCGGTTTTCCGGCGCCTTGCAGAACTCCGTGAACTCGTCGATACGACGCTCGCCGAAGCGCTGCCGGCGGTCGACGATGCGCGCAGCAGCGCCTTCGGAAGCGAGCGGCTGATCGAATCGATGACCTACAGCCTAACGGCGCCGGGCAAGCGGTTGCGTCCACTGTTGCTGCTGGCCTCGGCGGAAGCCTGCGGAGGGCGGCCGGCCGATCTGGTCCACTTTTCCGTCGGTCTGGAAATGATCCATGCCTATTCTTTGATTCACGACGACCTGCCGGCGATGGACGACGACGAACTGCGTCGCGGGCGCCCGACCAATCACGTGGTCTTTGGCGATGCGATGGCGATTCTGGCGGGCGATGCGTTGCTGACCGAAGCCTTCCGAAGGATGTCGGATCCCATCGTCGACGCCGCCTTGCAGTTGCGCGTGATCGGTGAGGTCGCCCACGCGGCCGGCTATCGCGGTATGGTTGGCGGCCAGGCGGCCGATCTGCTCGCCGAAAAGCGCGAGCCGGAGGAAGCGCTGCTGCGCTCGATTCACACCCGCAAGACAGGTGCGCTACTGGCAGTTGCGGTGCGCGCCGGCGCGCTGCTGGCGGGCGCGTTCGACGACGACCGCATTGCCTTGGAGTGCTTTGCCGAGCACTTCGGTCTGGCCTTCCAGATCGCCGACGACGTGAAAGACGAGACCGTCTCGAGCGAGCTTTCGGGCAAGCGCGGGGGTGGCGACCTGGCCGCCGCTAAGATGACCTACCCCGCGCTGTTCGGCATCGAGGAGTCGCGGCGGCGGCTGGAAGCGGAACTTGAGCGGGCGTCGGAAGCTCTGTCGCAGCTCGGACCGCGGGCGGCCTTGCTCGAAGGTATCGTGTCGGTGTCGTTTGCGGTGGTGCGTGGTGCGACGCCGCCAGCCTGACGATGGCGGCCGCCAAACAGCGCGCCGACCGATTGCTGTGCGCCTGTGGGCTCGCCGCCTCGCCGGAGCAAGCCGCGCGTCTGATCATGGCCGGCCGAGTGTTTTGCCGCGGCCGCCGCGTGGACAAGGCCGGCGAGCTGTTGCCAGAAGACAGCACCCTCGAGTTGCGCGAAACCTCGCGGTTCGTCTCGCGCGGTGGTGACAAGCTCGACCCGATCATCGAACATTTCAATCTCGATGTACGCGAGCGCGTGTGCCTCGACGCCGGTTGCTCGACTGGCGGATTTACGGACTGTCTGTTGCAGCGTGGCGCGCGCTTGGTTCACGCCGTCGACGTCGGCTACGGCCAACTCGCCTGGCGCTTGCGCCGCGACGCGCGCGTCGTGGTTCACGAGCGGACCAATTTGCGGGAGCTTCGTCCGCAGCAGATCGACCCGGCGCCGAATCTCCTCGTCGCCGATCTCGCCTTCATCTCGTTACGCCTCGTCCTGCCGGTACTGCGTGATCTGTGTCGCCCGCCCGGAGAACTGCTGCTCCTGGTGAAGCCGCAGTTCGAACTCGCTCGCGAGGAGGTCGAGGGCGGCGTCGTCCGTTCGGACGACGCCCGTCGCCGTGCGGTCGAGCTGGTCGAGGCGCGCGCCGTGGATCTCGGTCTCGAGCTACGCGGACGCGCGGAATCACCGCTTGCCGGACCGCGCGGTAATCGTGAGATCTTCGTTTGGCTTGGGCTGCCGGAACTCCGCTGACCGGCGCACTTACCAGAACAGCATCGGGTGCAGCCGGTAGACACCGATTCCCATGGCGATGCCCAGCGCGATCGTGAGCCAAGGGAGTTCGGACGGCCGCAGAGAGCTTCGCCGTGACATGACGGCGGCAAGCGGCAGCAAGGACGTCTCGGCGAAGAAGTCTGCCAGGCGACCTCCGTCCTCGAGCCGTTTGCGCTGGTCTTGGTGGGCTGCGCCGACAAGCGCGTAAAGAACGAAGCCTCCGAAGAAAAAGACGTCGGACAGATAGCCGGTAACGAGCAAGTGACCGGTCGCCCACAGAGCGATGGCGACGAACAGCGGGTGGCGCGTGACGCGGAGCATTCCGCCGGGCTTGGCTGCCCCGCCTGCCATGCTGACCGGGCTTGGCGCGACGAGCGCCGTCGCCAGCAGCGCGAACGCCAGCAGATCGATGCCGATGACGCATGCGTGGAGCCCCGGGACGCCGCTTAGCTGCCAGAGTCGTGGTCCGCTATGGCGCTGTCCTGAGTAAGCCAGCACCAGAGGCACGAAGGTTCCGATGGCGACGAGCGAATAGACTCCGGCGAACCCGCGATCTCCGAGACGCCCGACGAGCGCCGTGCGCCACGGCAGATGCGACATCCCGCTGTGGGTGAGGCCGAAGGCCAACCACCAGAAGACGATCCAAATAGAGCCGGTCATGGTAACTTGCTTCTCACGCAGCCTTCCATAGCAGACGCTTGTGGAGACTCGCAAGGGGCCCCCCGTGGCCTCCCAGCTCTGGGCTCATTGACAAGCGTTCCTGTCGCGTCTAGCGTTACGGATTCGAAGGCGAACGAACAAATGGCACGTGTAACTGTCGAAGATTGCTTAGAGAAGATTCCCAACCGTTTCCAGCTTGCGATTGCGGCGGTCCGGCGCGGCAAGATGCTCCTGCGGGGCGCTCGCCCGCTCGTCGAAACCGACAACAAGGAGATCGTTACGTCGCTGCGTGAGATAGCGGCCAGCGAGGTCAAGCTAGCCGAGCGTGAACCCACCGAATAAGGGCGGCGGCAAAGCCGGTCGCGGGCGTCGGAAGAAGAAGCCGGCCAGCGACAGCAAAAAGCCGGTCGAGCCCGAGGTGGTCGGGGACAGCGAGTCCCGCGACGTCGAGGTGGTGGACGACGAGGCGCTCGACCTGGCCAACGGCTCGGTCGACGAGGCGACCGCGGCCCATGGTGCGCCGAGCGACAGTGGAGTTCCGCCGCCGATGGAGCTGCCGGAGCCGACCTCGACCGCGCTCGTTCCCCACGACACGCTCGGCAGTTATCTCGCCGAGATTCGGCGCTACCCGATTCTCTCACGGGAGGAAGAGCACGAACTGGCCGTGCGGTACCGCGAGACCGGCGACCGCGAAGCAGCCTACCGCCTGGTTACCTCGAACCTGCGTCTGGTGGTGATGATCGCCCGCGAGTATCAGAGGGCGTTCCACAACCTCTTGGATCTGGTGCAGGAAGGCAACGTCGGCTTGCTCGAAGCCGTACGACAGTTCGATCCCTACCGCGGCGTCCGATTCCCCTCCTATGCGGTATGGTGGATTCGTGCCTACGTCATCCGTTACGTGATGAACAACTTTCGACTGGTCAAAGTCGGCACCACTCAGGCGCAACGCCGGCTGTTCTTCAACCTGCAAAAAGAGAAAGCGCGGCTTGAAGCGCAGGGCTTCAAGCCGACGGCCAAGGTGATTGCCGACCGACTCGGGGTAAAAGAAAAGGAAGTCATCGAAATGGACGTGCGCATGGGTGCTTCCGAAGTGTCAGCCGACAGTCCGGTGCGCGCAGAGGGCACGACCCCGATGATCGAGTTGCTCCCCCACGACGACGGCACCGCCGAAGTCGAGGTCGCCGACCGGGAGTTCAACGAACTGATGCGCACGAAGCTCGCGGAGTTCCGCGAGACGCTTGAAGGCCGCGAGCTGGAGATCTTCGACGAGCGCCTGCTCGCTGAGGATCCCATGACCCTTCAGCAACTCGGCGACCGCTACGGGGTCAGCCGGGAGCGGGTGCGTCAGCTCGAGGAGGCCGTCAAGAAGCGACTGCGCGAGTTCCTCGTCGAGCAGGTTCGCGATCTCTCGGACGCCTTGCAGCGATGATCATGGTGCGGCGCGCGCGTGGTCCGCTGCGGCGTGTCGTGCTAAAGTCGAACCTGCCGCCGTGCGCCGGAATCCGCCATGAGCCAGCAGAAAGACCGCAGTTTGAGCGCCGCCATGATCGTCATCGGCAACGAGATCCTGTCGGGCAAGGTGAGCGATTCGAACTCGCCCTTTCTTGCCCGGGAGCTGCGCCGGCTGGGCGTCTCGCTGGAGCGTATTAGCGTTATTCCGGACGACGTCGAGACCATCTCGGGCATCGTCGGGGAATACGCCGAACGCTACGATTTCGTATTTACGTCGGGTGGGGTGGGCCCGACGCACGACGACGTAACCGTCGAAGGTGTGGCAAGTGCCTTCGGCGTCCCGGTAGTAGTTCATCCCCAACTGCGCGCGACGATCGAACAGGTGGTCGGTGAGGATCCCGGTTCGTCCTACTTGAAGATGGCCGAGGTGCCCGAGGGCGCAGAACTGTTAGCGGCCGGCGGCCGGAACTTTCCTACCGTGGTCATCCGCAACGTCTACGTGCTTCCGGGGATTCCGGAGATCTTCGAGGCCAAGGTGGTCGCCCTGCGGGACCGTTTCCGTGGTAGCCCCTATCTGATTCGGCAGGTGTTCGTCTCGGCTAGTGAGACGGCGATTGCCGACTTTCTCCAGCAGACTCTCGACGAGTTCCCCGAACTGCTGCTGGGTTCCTACCCGAAGCTGGCGAACCCCGACTATTCGGTACGCTTGACGCTCGAATCGAAGGATGAGCGCTACCTCGACGCGGCGCTCGACGACCTGATCTCTCGGATTCCGCAGGACGTCATCATCAAGATTGAACGCTAGGGTAGCGGTTGCGCGGGCGGGGTGTGTCGGCAAACATTTGAGGAGTCGTCGCGAGAACAGCGAGGAGACGAGGCGACGAGGAGGTTGAGACGGATGAGGCGACGATTGGGACGAACGGCTGCGGCAGCGGCCCTATGCATTGCGATGCTTCTATGGTGCACGACGGCTGCGGTGGCCGACGAGGTCGGGCGGGCGAAGAACGACGCCGGGCTGGGGCTGGCGACGGTCGTCGCGAACATTTTCTACGTGCCGGTCAAGGTCGGTTATGCGGCCGTCGGCGGGGTTACCGGCGGACTAGGCTATTTGCTCACGGGCGGTAATAAAGACGTTGCGCAGAAGGTCTGGGTTCCCTCGATCGGCGGCGACTACGTACTCACGCGCGATATGGTGTCCGGTGATCAACCGATCGAGTTCAAGGGCCGGTCCGATCCCGATATGTGACGTTCTTGTGGCGCTGTGCGCCGTCCACGCGGGTGTTGTCAACAGGGCTCGGCTGGGTTAGGTTGCCCCCTGCGGTGCCTCGTGGGCCGCAACAGTCCCAAGAGAGGTTCCAAGAGTGATGAAGAGATCGAAGTTTCTCGTGCTATTGATCGCCGCGGCGACGATTCTGTCGCTCGCTGGCTGTGACAAGATCATGGGCCTGTTTCGCGCCAACCGTGCGGCCGTCAAGTGGCAGGGGCCAGTCAAGGAAATCGTTTACGAAAAGCTCGACAAAGACGGCAAGGTCTTTGACATCGAGATGCGCTCTCGCATCGACGCACCGGTCGACAAGGTCTGGGCCGCGCTGAAGGAGCCCGAGAAGCTTGCGGACAACAACGAGCAGTACAAGCTCAGTCGTCTGATCAAGAGCGAGGGCAATACCAAGCAACTCGAGATCCATGTCCTTACGCTCGACAACCTGCAACAGTTCGTCATTGAAATTGCCTTCGACGATGCCCACAAGAAGGCGACGATCCGTACGATCAAATCGACGCTGGCCGACATCGATGGAAGCTACGAGCTGACACCGTCGCCGGATGGACAGAAGACGCTTTACGTCTACAAGGCGAAGCAGACCGACAAGGTCGTTTTACCGGTATCGGTCGACGTGCAGCGGAGCGCTCTCAAGGAAAGCTTCGTCAACCAGGTCCGGGCGATCAAGAAGCAAATAGGAATCGGCTGATTCCGCGCTTCTGTTTTACCGCCGGGGCGGTCTAGACTGCACCTGTATGCGAGTACGGCGGGCCGAATTTTGGGCCGCGGCTAGCGAGCCGCGCGCGATTCCCGCCGCCGTACGTCCGGAGGTCGCGGTCGCCGGCCGTTCGAATGTCGGCAAGTCCTCGCTGATCAACCGGCTCGTCGGTCGCAAGCGCCTGGTCCGTACTAGTTCTACGCCCGGCTGCACGCGCGGGTTGTTGTTTTTCAACGTTGACGACCGTCTGACGCTGGTCGATCTGCCGGGCTACGGTTGGGCCCGCCGGTCAAAGGGGGAACGCCGCTCCTGGAAGCGTTTGGTCGAGGGTTACCTGGCTGACCGGCCGGCTCTCTGTGGGGTTCTCATCCTGGTCGACGTGCGCCGCGGACCCGAAGACGAAGAACGCATGCTCGCGGAGTTCCTCGACAGCCGCGGAATCAAGCGTACGTGGGTGCTGACCAAAGCCGACAAGCTTCCGCGCGGCAAGCTGCGCACTCGCACCGCGGAACTCCGCGAGAAGATCTTGGGCGACGACGAGGACGCGGTCGTGACGTCGGCACGAAGCGGCGAGGGAATCGAGGACTTGTGGCGTGGCATCGAGCAGGCCGTCTGCTCGCCTTCGGAAGGGACCGGCCGAAGTGCATGACCGATTCGCTCTGATGCGACCTCAGCAGTGGGTCAAGAACGCGTTCGTTCTGGCACCGCTGATGTTCTCGCAGCGCGTCTTTGAACCGGGTGCCTCGGTAGCTGCGCTCGCCGCGTTCGTCTCTTTCTGTCTAGCGTCGAGCGCGGCCTATGTGTTCAACGACGTCACCGACCGTGATCGCGACCGAAGCCATCCGCTCAAACGACAGCGCCCAATTGCAGCGGGCCGTGTGTCCGTTCGTCAGGCGCTGCGGCTAGCCTTCGGGCTGATCGCCTTCTCCCTCGTCGTGGCCGGATTCCTGGGCGTATCCTTTCTTGCGTACCTGCTGGTGTTCTTACTTCTTCAGGCGCTTTATTCGAGCGTTCTGAAGTCGCTCCTCGTAATAGACGTGCTTGCGATCGCCACCGGATTCGTATTGCGCGCCGCTGCCGGAGTTGTCGCCGTCGGCGCTCACATGTCCTCCTGGCTACTGCTTTGTACGTTTCTCCTGGCGCTGTTCCTCGCTCTGGGAAAACGTCGCCACGAGGTCGTCTTGCTGGGGGAGTCGGCCTCGGAGCACCGCGAAGTGCTCGGCCTCTACAGTGTTGCACAACTGGATCGTTTGATCGCAGTGGTGTCGGTCGCGACGGCGGTTGCCTATGGTTTCTACTCCACTTCTCCGGTGGTCGCCGCCAAGCTCGGCACGGACCGCCTGGTGTTGACGGTTCCTTTTGTGGTCTTGGGCCTTTTCCGCTACTTGTTCTTGATCTACCGCCGGGAGGAAGGCGGTAGCCCGGCCGACATCCTGCTCGGAGACGGGCCGCTGCAAGCGGCGATCGCGTTGTGGTTGGCGGCCGTCTTCCTTCTGCTTTATCGGTAGGGGCGCCGTAACCGAACAGATGAATACCAGTGTCGTTGCAGTGCTGAAGACGCGTCCGGAAACCGTCGTTTCGGACTACGCCCGTCTCATGCAAATGGCCGAGTTCGAGGCCCATTTGTCGCGCGAGCGGGACACGTTGATCAAGCTGAACCTTTCTTGGACCAAGTACTTTCCGGCCTGCTCTTCGCAGCCGTGGCAGCTCGAGGGAGTGGTCCGGGCGCTGCTCGAATCCGGCTATTTGCGCGAGCGGCTGCTTCCGGTCGAGAACAAGACCGTCGTGACGGATCCCTTGGCAGGTTGCGAGAACAATCTATGGGGAAACGTCCTGCGGCACTACGGTCTTTCGTTCACGCCGTTGCCGGAAGTCGAATGGCAAGTCTATAAGTTCTCGCAACCGCTGCTCAAACTACACGAGATCTTTCCGGAAGGCATCGAGATCCCGGTAATGTTCAAGGGAAAGAACGTCGTTCACCTGCCGACGGTGAAGACCCACGGCCACTCGACGACCACCGGCGCAATCAAGAACGCATTCGGCGGGCTATTGAAGGAAGTTCGCCACTATGCGCACAAGCACATTCACGAAGTTCTGGTGGATCTCGTCATCATGCAGAAAGAGCTTCATCCGGGGATTTTTGCGGTGATGGACGGCACCGTCTGCGGCGACGGAGCGGGCCCGCGTACGATGATCCCGCGCATCAAGAACGTCTTGCTCGCCAGTGGCGACAGCGTTGCGATCGATGCCGTGGCAGCCGCAATGATGGGCTTCGATCCCCTCTCGATCCCTTACCTACGGATGTGCCATGAGCGCGGACTGGGTTGCGCGGATCTGAGCAAGATCCGCGTCGTCGGAGAAGACATCCACGGCATCAATTATGGATTCTCCACGAAACGGAGCTTCGTCATTTGGGGAGACCAGTTGTTGCGCAAGGGACCGCTGCGTTTTCTCGAACGGATCGCGCTCCACTCGCCGCTGGTCGTGTGGGCACCGATGGCGTCGAATTTCTATCATGACGTACTCTGGTATCCGACGGTGGGCACCCGCCGAATCGCTGCTTTTCGCGAGACGGACTGGGGCCGCCTGTTCGATAGCTACCGGCGGGCGGCTTCGGCCGATGGGGGCGCGGCGGAAGCACCTCTGAGCACAGTGCCTCCGCGAGATCTAGCAGGAGGCGCAGGCGCTTGAGCGCGTCTAGTCCCGAGACGCTCCCATCAAGGCAAGCGCGGCGGAGCTCCTCGAGCCGTCGCGACTCGAACGTCCGGCCCACGAG
>CAZJCO010000071.1:0-11023 GCA_964544375.1 uncultured Myxococcales bacterium | reverse complement strand
TAAAGGCCTGCCTGCTGGGCAACAACGACGCCGACGGTGCCGTCGCTTTTGCCGACCACTACGAACTCGATCCGACCATCTGTCCGCGGCGGGTCGATGCCTTGGTCAAAGCCGGCGAAGGACTTTCGGGCACGACAGGCTCGGCCCTGGAGGTTGGCTGGACCGGCCAAGGACACTTGTTCGACGTCACCGACAACTACCTCCTGAGTACAAACATCAGCTGTCCTGGAACTCACGGGTCCTGCGGCACTTGCACGATCGACGGCATCGCAAGCGACGGCCCCCATTCGCAAATCTTCACAAGATGTAAGGACGATTTTCGGCAAGAATGCTCGACGCCGTTCCAAAACGATCCCATCTGCCCGGGGGGCGGATTGTGCAGTTATTTCTTGGGCCCGCCGCTGGCATCTTCCACCGGGAACACTCCAACCTGCAACTTCCTGATCCTGTCCGAGGACATTACTGGAACGGCCAACGTCGAGGCGGGATCGAGCGACATGACGGTCAAACTCAGGACCCTGGTTTTCAATGGCGAGTCCGCCGGATCTTTCATTACTCGCCCTTGCCCCTACTGTTCGGGCGACATCACTGCGCAGGACGGCATACGCGACGGGGTTTGTGTAAACGGCGCCAAAGATGGTCAGAGCTGCGACGTCCATGGCTTCGATGCAACGTTTGCGGCAGCCGACAAGGGTGAAGGCCTGAGTCTAGACTGCGCTCCGGGACAGCTCGGCAACATCAGCGGACTGGGCTTGCGTATCCAGCTCGATTTTACCACCGGAGCAACATCGCTTTCCTTTGAAACGGCGTGCGATTCACCGCTCGGATTTTTCAACTGCGCTTGCGCTCTATGCAGCGGCGACACCACCCTGCCCTGCCGTAACGATGCCGAGTGCGCTGCGGCCGGCGCCGGCACTTGCACCAGCCATGGCGGTGGACTGAGCCGATTTCCGAACCAGTGCAACGATCTTGCGGGCTGCGTGGATCAAGGCGGCAACCGCGGTGAGTGCAACGCCAGTGGGCCGGACGACAAGTTCTGCGATGGAGTGTTCCGCGCTAACGGCCTGCCCTTCGTCAACTGCACTTCGGACGCGGACTGTAATGCGACCGACTGCGGTGGTGTTCCGTGCGGCAGCTGCACTCTCTCTAAAAGACGAGCGTGTTTCCTGGATCCGATCTTGGAAAGCGGTATCGCCGACCCCTATCACCCACAACTCGTGGCGACCTTCTGCGTCGGCCCCGTCATTGCGGACCCAGTAAACAACGTGCTGGGTTCGCCGGGTCCCGGGCGTGTCGTGGTAGATACGGATACGACGCTGGTCTACTGACCCGCGCCGAAGTTCGCTCTCGGCGGGAACGCCTCCGTTGGTAACCCAGCGGAGGCGTTTTCTCTTCAATCACCCTCGGAAGATAGGGGCGGTAACGGACGATGAGCAATTTCGTCGGCTTCGTCCGCCGGAATACCCAAGGCCCGAAGGACCAACGCTGCTACGTCGCAACCGTGCGCGCCGCCGGCACGCCCGATCGAAACCGAAAGCACTCCCAACAAGGAGCTACCTAGAACAGCATCGCTTGCAGCCTGTAACGATGGAACCCGAAAACGCTTGCGTCGAATACCTTCCGCAAGGTCACGCATCATATTGGCGGCGATACGTTCGCTGACCTCTCCGACGCTCGCCCCAAGCCGGACAGTAACGTTACCCCAGATCGGATCTTCGCTCGCCTTCTCGGCAAATCGACGAATCGCGACGGCAACCCATTCGGCGGGGTCGTCGAGCTGCTTCACGCTCGCCGCGATCTGGTCGGATACCCGATCCATCAAGTGCCCGGCAACCGCGGCAATCAGTTCCTGCTTGCTCGTGAAATGGTTGTAAAAAGTTCCGTTGGCCAGACCGGCCTCATGCGTGACGGCCTGCACCGGCGCGCCGTCCACCCCCCTTTCGGCAAAGACGCGAATGCCGGCCTTGATCAGCTGCAACTGAGTTCGTTCACGCTTCTTTGGCCACTTTTGGTTCCCTTCTACTGCCATCATCGCCTCCATCGCGAGCAAGCACGGTCGACCCGATCCGTCCTTGTGCGTTCCGCTCCCCTTCCGACGAAATGACTCAAACGCCTGAAACAACTGGGCTTTTTCTCGCATTCCAGGCTCCGGGAAGCGACTGTCACAAGAATGTCACAAAAAATCACTTATGACAACCTACTCATACTTGACAGAAGTCTCATTTTTGGCGTATGTTAGCGCCAACACAACTGAGACATACGTCATTTTTGATGCATTTCTCAGACAACCGGCTCCCACGAGGCGCCTCGAGGAGGAAAGTACCGTGGCCAAGAAAGCAAAACTCGCCAAGCAAACGCTCAAGACCATCACCAGCCCGATCAAAGTGGGTTACGTTGAGTTGCCCAACCGCATGTGGATGGCACCGATGAACGAGACCCTGTCCGGACACGAAGGGCAAGCTACCGAGCAAATGATCGCCTACTTCGCCGCACGTGCGAAAGGGGGCATCGCCGTGACGAGCACCGGCGCGATTCTCGCCACGCGAACCGCCGCAAAATTTCAGTGGGGCCGCAATCTTCATCTATTCCACGAAGGACACATGCAAGGACTCGTGATGCTGACGGACCGCATTCACTACTTCGGTTCGCTCGCTAGCGCCCAAATGAGTATCGGCTTCGGCCGGCAGGGGCACTCGCACGATCACAACGAGCTAGCCCCGGCGCCTACGGGCGGCCTGCCGTACGAAATCACCTTGGACAAGGCACCCGATGGAGTCGCCCAGATCGCAGCCAAAAGTGAAATCCCGCGGCAGTTCTTTCACGGCCAACAGACGCGAGAAATGAGTATCGCGGAAATTCACGCCGATCAGAAGGAGTACGCTCGCAGCTGCCAGATGGCGGTTCAGTGCGGCTTCGACATCATCGAAATCCACGCGCCCCACGGCTATCTCGAGCATCAGTTCCTCTCGCCGATCTCGAACAAACGAACCGACATGTACGGTGGCGAGTGGCACAACCGAAAGCGCTTCGTCAACGAAGTTGCCGAACAGATTCGCTACGCCTGTCCGGGCGTCACCCTGGGTGTGCGCATCAGCAACCAAGAGTACTTCGAAGGCGGACTGACGGCTGAAGAAATGATCGATGTCGCGCTCGATCTACAGGCGCGAGGGCTGGACTATATCAGCCTTTCCGCCGGCGGCGGTTATGAGGAAGGGGGGCATCTGGTAACCGACGCGGATCGCGCGGAGCATCTGCCCGAAACCGCCAAGAAGTTTAAGAAGGCTCTAAAACTTCCCATCATTATCGCTTCGCAGCACAACCCGGTGAAAGCCGACAAGGACATCGCCGCGGGCAAATTCGACATTGCGGCGCTGGGCCGGGCACTGTTCATCGACCCAGAGTATCCGAACAAGGTCATCGCCGGAGACCTCGATGAACTCGAGCTGTGCCGCCGAGACAATGTTTGCCTCACGCGCTGCCTGGCCGGAATCGGTCCTGCCTGCAATTACAACCCGGAACTCGGTCGCGAGTACGCTAACCCGGAGTTCATGATCGGTCCGCGCACCAAGCGCGAGCCGATCATGCCGCCGGCGGTACTGCGCAAGCCCATGCCGGCGCTCGAGCGTCCGTGGTGGAAGCCCGAAATCCCGGCTGCGGAGCATCACCAACGTCCGTTTCGCGGACCGGGACCACGCTAGGCGGATTTTTGGACATCACGAATAGGATCGCGCCGAGAAAGCGACCAGGAGAAAGGCCATGGAGACCGAGTTCAAGAAGGACGACTACTTCAAGATCGATCCCGAACCGCACCTGGTCGGCGACCTCGAAGCCGTCCGACACTTTCCCGGAGTGCAGATGTGGTGGCGTGCAATCGAGGGCTGCAAGCGCGCCCTCGCATTTCGGATGCCACCCGCGGGCGTCGAAGGGATGGAACCCTACGAGTTCGAGAAACACTCGGACCCAGAAGTGCTGCTTGCGGCAATGGACAAGTACGGCGTGGACATCGCCTGCCTGCTTCCCGAGTCGATGATGGACACCACCGGCTACACCAGCCGATGGTGTAGCAACGGCGAGATGGCACGGATCGCCGATACCCACCCGGAGCGATTCATGTACCAACCGAACATCTCGCCGATCAAGCACAAAGGCGTCAAGAATACAGTTTGGGAGCTCGAGTACTGGGTAAAGGAACGCGGAGCCAAGATCTTCAAGTTCTATCCGCCCGAGGACACCTACATCAACGATCCGGAACTCTGGCCTTTCTATGAGAAGGCCGAGCAGCTCGGCATCGTACTCGACATCCACACCGGATTTTCGTGGGTGCCGCCGGGAAAGAGCAAGTACGCGCTGCCGATTCTGATCGACGACGTGGCGCGCGACTTTCCCGGCCTCAAGATTGTCGCCTTCCACATGGGCTACCCCTACTGCGACGACCTGAACATGATCGCCATGGGACACCCGAACGTCCATCTTAGCCTCACCCTGCTCATTCCCTGGGCGATGAGCGCACCGCGCAAGTTCGCGAAGATTATCGGCGAGGCGCTGCGCTTCGTCGGTCCCGACCGAATTCTCTGGGGAACGGACTATGCGGGACTGCCGATGCAGGTACGCTTCGCCGTGCAAGGATTTCGCGAGTTCCAAATTCCGGAAGACATGCAGCAAAGCTACGGCTATCCGGAAATCAGCGAAGAGGACCGCCGCAAGATTTTCGGCGAAAACCTTGCGGGTCTGCTCGGCGTTGACAGTAGCAAGCGGCGCGCAGCGGCATGAGCGAACACACCGCCACAAGACGCATGGAGAAGTCGTCATGAGAGAAGCAAAATCTGCGATCGTAGGCGTCGGTGAAGTGCCAACCGGGCGATTCCCCGAACGGTCGCGATGGGACATCATTTACGATACCTGCATGGAGGCGGTTCGGGATTCCGGCCTCGGCAAGGACGACATCGAGGGCGTGATCGCTGTCGCGCCGCAGGCCCAGCCACGGCTGAGCGCCGAAATATCCTTCGGCAAGATCCCCGAAGAGCTCGGATTCAAGAACTGCAAGGACGTCTGCATTTGCAACGCTGGCGGCGCTTCGACCACCAACACCCTGCGCATGGCGGAGCACTGGGTAAACAGTGGTATCGCCAAGGCAGTGCTCATCTCTCACGTGACAGTGCACTCCACGATCCCGATCGAAGAGCTGATCGGCTTTTTCGCAACCGCGGGCATGGACCTGCAGTGGGAGTACCCCTTCGGGACGACTTACAACGGCATGGCCGCAATGATGACGAACCGCTATATGCACGAGACCGGCACGACCGCCGAAGAACTTGCCTCGGTCGTCGTCGCGTTGCGCGCTTGGGCGGCCCTCGATCCGAACTCGATGTTCTACCAGCGCCCGATCACGCTGGAAAAAGTACTGTCGTCGCCGATGGTAAGTACCCCGCTGCACGCACGTGAGTGCAACGTGCTGGCCGATGGCGGAGGCGCCCTGGTCGTTACATCGGCCGAACGGGCGGCCGACCTAACCGATAGGCCGGCCTACAAGGTCGGCCACGGCGTGCGTTATCTGAGCGCCACGCCGATGATGCGAAAAGACGACAGTATGCGTGAGAGTTGGAACGGAGCGATCAGCGATGCGCTCGCCGAGGCCGAGTTCGCCAAAGATGACATCGACGTATTCGAGTTCTACGGCGCATACCCCGTGAGCCAGTGTGTCATGCTGGAAGCCGCCGGCATCTGCGAGATCGGCGATTCGGGCAAATTCATCAAAGACGGCCATACATCACCCGGCGGCAAAACCCCGTGCGCCACGATTGGTGACGCCATTGGTCGTGGTCACACCGGATCGGGCGTTAGTACCGCAAACTACATTGAGACGGCCCGGCAAGTCATGGGAAAAGCCGGAGACCGACAGGTGCCAGGCTGCCGCAGCGCACTGGCGACGGCCTCGGGCGGATCCGGCATGAATACCACGGCAACGGTATTTGCGGGGGACATTCGATGAGCGAATACGGCAAACCACTACCCGTCGTCCAACCTTGGAGCGAAGCCTTCTGGGAAGGGACCAAAGAGAACCGCCTCCTGATCCAAGAGTGTAGCGCCTGCGGCATCAAGATATTCTACCCGCGCAAGGTATGCCCCGAATGTTGGTCATCGGAGCTAGCCTGGGTGGATGCTAGCGGCCGCGGAAAAGTCTACACCTACACGATCATGCTCGACGGCGTCGAGCCGAAATTCGCTGCCGACCTCCCCTACGTGTTGGCCATGATCGACCTCGACGAAGGCGTTCGCATGATGGGAAACATCGTCGATTGCGATCCCGAACAAGTCCAGTTCGGTATGGACGTCGAGGTTGTGTTCCAACGCGTAACCGACGAGTTCACCCTGCCCAAGTGGCGACCGGCAACGAGTTAGCGGGAGCCTGCCATGGAACGTGATTACAGGAGACTGATCTACGAACGTCGCGGAAAACACGACGAAGTCGCGTGGATTACCTTCAACAACGAAAAGGCGATGAACTCGCTCAGCAGAACGCTGCAGAGCGAACTCGCCGAGGTTCTCGCGGTTGCGGCAGAGGACGCGAGCATTCGCTGTCTGGTCCTGACCGGCGCCGGAGAAAAAGCGTTCTGTAGCGGCGGCGACATCCGCATCTTTCAGCAGCTCGATAACGTTAGCGGATACGATTTCCTGTACGGACGCGGCGCAACCATTCAACGGTTGATCACCTACATGGAAAAGCCGGTGATCGCCGCCGTCAACGGCATGTGTTTCGCCGGCGGACTGGAACTCGCTCTCGCCTGCGACTTCGTCTACGCGAGCAACAACGCGAGTTTTGGTCTGCTTGAGATCAACCTCGGCGTTTTGCCCGGATGGGGCGGCACCGTTCGCCTGCCGCGCGCCATTCCGCCGGCACGCGCCCGCGAGATGGTCTACCGCGGGGAAATCATCGACACCGCCGAAGCGCTGCGACTGGGGCTCGTCAACCGGGTGCTGAGCGACAGAAAAGAGTTGCTTGCCGCGGTCGAAGAAGTGACCGAGGAAATGATGTCGAAGCCTCCACTCGCACTGCGCGCGGCGAAGAACGTCATCAACAACTCGCTTACCTGCGACAGTATAGAGGCGGCATTGGCGATCGAACGCGGCAGCATCATGTGGTTGACGGCTTCGGAAGACGCCGCCGAGGGAATCAACGCCTTCGTCGAGAAACGTCCGGGCCAATTCAAAGGCAGGTAGCACGGCACGGAGGAGACCACCATGGACTTCGCGTTCACCGAAAACCAAGAAATGATCCGCGACACTTTCCAAAGGTTTGCCGAGCGCGAACTCACCAGAGAATACGTCCGCTGGCTTGACGAAAACTGCGACTTCCCTCCCGACGAACTACGGAAAAAAATCGCCGAACTGGGTTATTTCGGTATCGGTGTGCCAGAAGAATACGGCGGCATCGGCTGCGGCAGCGTCGAGTCGACAATCGCAACCGAAGAACTCGCGACGGGCAGTGTCGCTGTCGCCATTGCCGTCGGTATCGTTTCGATCGGCGGCACCCGTCCGCTGTGCGATTTTGGAACCGAAGAACAAAAGCACCGTTACCTGCCGGGAATCGTCGGCGGCGAGAAGAAGTGGAGCTTCGCTCTGACCGAACCCGCCGGCGGCACGGACATCCTCGGCGCGATAGCGACAACTGCGTGCCGCGAGGGTGACGAGTACGTCATCAATGGCTCCAAAATCTTTATTTCCGGCGCCCATAAGGCCGACTACATCTTGACCGTCGCGATCACGGACAAGGAAGCGAAGCGTAAGAACGGCCTGTCCGTCTTCATCGTCGATGCAAAGAGCGCGGGCGTCTCGATTCGACTGATTCCAAAACTTGGAATCCACGCATGCGGTACCTGCGAGGTGCACTACGAAGACGTGCGCGTTCCGGCCGAGAACCTCGTCGGTCAGGAGAACCAAGGCTGGTACCAACTGCTCAGCACGCTCAACCCCGAGCGCATCGGAACCGCCACACTCTCGCTGGGCATCGCCAAGGCCGCGTTTGCGGATGCACTACAGTACAGCAAGGAGCGCACCGCCTTTGGCAAACCGATCGGTCAGTTCCAGATCTTACAAAACTACTTGGCCGAAATAGCCATCGAAATCGAGAACGCGCGTAACCTCATCTACAAGTGCGCTTGGCTTTGTGACAAGGGCGAACGCTACGACGTAGAAGCAGCCATGGCCAAGATCGTCGCCTGTCGCGCAAGCCAAAAAGCCGCACTTTCGGGGATGGAGATCCTCGGCGGCTATGGCTACACGATGGAATACGACATGCAGCGCCACTTTCGCGACTACAAACAGATGATGTTCTCGCCAATCTCCGACGAGATGAGCATGAACTATATCGCCCAGAGTTTCGGCTTGCCTCGCTCGTACTAGCCCGGCACTCGAAACACGCTGCTGGAACATCGGACATGCCGATCAAGACTTTAGGCGACATTTCGCGTGCCGGAGCGGCGAATCTTCGCGGGCGGACGGCCATTGTCTTCGAGGATACGCGACTCTCGTACACAGCTCTCGACGAACGCGTCAATCGACTAGCCAGCGGACTGATTGCACTCGACCTGAAGCCCGGCAGCCGGATCGCGGTACTCGCGGAAAACACGCATAAGTACATCGAAGTGTACCTTGCAGCTGGTAAAGCCGGCCTCGTTGTTACACCAATCAATTTTCGACTCTCCGACAGCGAGATCACCCACATTATCAACGATAGTGAGGCGTGCGCGTTTTTCGTCGGCGAAGGGTACGAAGCGCGTGCACGCGCGCTCGCCGTGGATCTCACAAGCGTCACCCACTGGATCGCCTTCGACGGCGATACCGAAGGCTATCTGCACTACGACGCGTTTCTAAGAGGCAGTCCGACTTGCGATCCCGGAGCGGACGTCGCCGAGGAAGATCTGGCCATTCTGATGTACACCGGAGGCACGACCGGGCTGCCGAAAGGGGTCATGCTCACGCATCGGAACCTCCTGGTATCCGCACGAGGATGCGCCGCCGGCATCGGCTTTCGAGATGACGATGTCGAATGTTACGTCTTGCCGTTGTTTCACATTGCCATGTGGGCGTCCTTGTGCACGCTGATGGCAGGAGCGACCTTGGTGATTGTACGCCGGGCCGACCTCGAGTTCATCCTAGCGACGATCGAAAAGGAACGGTGCACGCACGTCAATCTTGTTCCGACGATCGTCGGCTGGATGTTATCCCTGCCGAATCTCGACGACTTCGACCTTTCGAGTCTTCGCTTGATTACTTACGCTGGAAGTCCCATGGCGCCTGAAATCCTGAGGACCGCAATCGGCAGGTTCGGCAGCATGTTCGCTCAAGGATACGGCATGACCGAGGCGGCCCCCGCCGTTTCTTTCCTGTCCGAAGACGACCACGTTCTCGACGGGCCACGATCGCACTTACTTGCCAGCGCCGGGCGTGCCGTTCCTGGCGTCGAGGTTCAGGTCCTCGGCGAAGACGACGAGCCTCTAGCACCGGGCCAGGTAGGTGAAATTGCCGTGCGTGGGGACAACGTCATGCGCGGCTACTGGAAGCAACCGGAACTCACGGCCGAGGCTCTACGAGGAGGATGGCTGCACACCGGCGATATGGGAGCGCTAGACGAGGACGGCTACATCTTCCTGATGGACCGCAAGGCCGACATGATCGTCACCGGCGGAGAAAACGTCTATCCGAAAGAAACCGAGGATGCGCTCTACGAGCATCCAGCCGTACAAGAATGCGCCGTGGTATCGACACCCGACCCGCGTTGGGGAGAAAAAGTGCTGGCCGTGGTAGCCCTGAAAGCCGGAGCAAGCGCCGACCCCGAAGAACTTATACGTCACTGCAAAGAGCGTTTGGCCGGTTACAAATGCCCTAAAGCCGTCGAAATCTGGGACGAACTACCGAAAACGCCAATCGGCAAGATCCTGCGCAGGAACATCAAACGGCGTTTCTGGCCGGATAGCGAACGCAAGATTGGCTAAATGCCATGAAGACCTCCCAACCGTCCGTCGACACCTACGGCGGCTGGGGCCGTGACGTACGGGCGGCATTGCGACCCAAGCCCGGAGCAAAAGAGTTCTTCAGCTTGATTCGAGGCAAGCGGGCGTTGCAGCGTCCCCCGCGACCTTGGCTGAAAATCGAGGCTACCAAAAAGAACGCGCCTGGAGTTGCACCGCCACATAGAACCAGCGAAAAGCTCTGAATCGTGGAAGCCGCACAGCAACAGTACGTCATCCAGGACCGCGAAGTCACGCTGCCGGTGGTGGTGCGCCGCGCCAGCTCGGCTACCGCGACCTATCTCGTGTCGGCCCGGGCCGCACGCGAGTTGCTGCCCGATGATCGCCTGGAAATCGCCGAACTGTTTCCCGGCACCGCCGTGTTCAGCCTGGCCTGCATCGACTATCAGGACAACGACCTCGGCGATTACAACGAGGTGTCGATGGCCTTCTTCGTGCGCGAGCGCGGTGCTCGCACCAAGCTGCCCTACCTGGGCACAGTCTACGACCTAGTTCGCTACCGCTTGCCGACCTACATTCATCGCTTGCCGGTCGATCAATCGTTTACCTGCGAAGCCGGCGCCGGCATCTGGGGTTTTCCGAAAACCGTCGAGAACATCGAGATGACGCTGCAAGACAGCCGCTCGCGCTGCCGCCTGCTTTGCGGCGGCAGCCACGTGTTTACCTTCTCGGCCCCGGCCGGCGGCGATCGCAGCCTGCCGCAAGCCGACATGACCACCTACAGCTACATCGACGGCGTTCTGCATAAGACACGGTTCCGTTCGGGCGCCTCCGGAGTAGGCATGCGCCTGGGCGGGGCCTCGCTCGAACTCGGCGATCACCCGATCGCCGACGAATTGCGCGGTCTCGGGTTGCCTAAACGAGCGCTGCTTTCGGTCTGGATGGAAGCGATGTCCGGCAGCTTCGAAGCGCCCGTTCCGGTTTAGACGACTCGCCTCTCTCCGTCAGGCCCGGTCGAGCGTCGCTTGCAACGCCTCGAGTTTTTTCGAAGCCGA
>CAZJCO010000070.1:4075-11041 GCA_964544375.1 uncultured Myxococcales bacterium | reverse complement strand
CCGTGTCATGCTTGCTGCTTCGCTGGGTTCTCTTTTCTTGCTCGTGCCGGCTTCTCCCATCCGAGCATCGGCGCTCTCCCAGCAGCTCACCAGCCAGGCTCTTCTCGCGTTCAACGCCAGCGACTACGAGCGCGCGCTACGATTCTTGGAAAAAGCGGTCTCGACCGACCGCAAGGACCCACAAGCTCTTTATTATCGAGGGGTTACCTATGGACGCCTGTCCCGTTTCAAAGACGCGGCAGCGGACCTGACGGCCGCCTTGGCGGTTGCCCCCAAGCTCCACGCGGCGATGCTCGAACTAGGCTACGCCCTGTATCGCTCGGGGAACTACTCCGACGCCGCTCGTTGGCTCGAGCGAGCCCAGCAGGCCTCGGAGTTCGAGGCTCGCGCTTCGCTGTTCCTCGGCATAACTCAGGGGCGGTTGGGCCAAACAAAGGCAGCAAAGGGGAACCTCCTGCGGGCCGCGATCAAAGATCCGACCTTGTTACCGGCCGCGCGCTTCAACCAGGGATTGATCGAGTACCGACAGGGGCAAGAAAGTGCCGCTCGCGAGAGTTTCCGCTATGTCGCCACGGCGGCTCCCGGCAAGCCGATCGCAGACTCGGCCAACGCCTGGATCGTACGCCTCGACGCGGCACCCGAGGCTAGGCAGCCCGAGCGCAACTTCCAACTGAACGCCTCCGTGGGTTTCCAGTACGATAGCAACGTGCCGCTTCTTTCGGCCGACGATACCGTGCGTGACGACCAGCAACTGAAAACCGGCATCACCAACGAGGAAGATGGCCGTGCAACGATCACACTCGGCGCACGTTATTTGCCGTTTGCGACCGACCGGCCCTTCCAATTGGCCTTCGGGTACCGCTTCTTTCAAAGCCTGCACACCGATCTGAGCGAATTCAATATTCAAGACCACCGCGCCAGCGTGGACCTGAGCTCGGGCAGCGGACCGCTGCGTTACGGAGTATCGGGCGCCTACGACTACTACTTCCTCGACACCGACAGCCTCCTTCAGCAGGGCACGATCGTTCCATGGGTCGGTGTCGAAGAGGGATCTCTTGGCCGCACCGACTTTTACTATCGCTATCGCCTGCGCGATTTTCTACAACAGCCCTACGGGCTGCTACGAGATGGAGCGAATCACGCCGCCGGCGTGCGGCAGTTCGTCATGCTGGGAAACCCCGAACGATATTTTTCTATTGGCTACCGGTTCGATCACGAAGACCCGGATAACGGTGCGGGGGAGATGTTCGCCTACGACGGACATCGGTTGGAGGCTGGCTTCGTCTCGCCACTTCGTGCAGGGCTAACCCTTCAAACGGCCTACGCGTACAAGTTCGAAGAGTACGAGGAAGCGGCCAGTGCAGGCAGAGAAGATGACGAACAACGCGTAAGTATCGTTTTGCGCAAGACGTTGACCGATCAGTTGGCGCTCACCGGCGCCTACTTCGGGCAGTTCAACCACTCCAACAAGGCCGACTTCCGCTACCGGCGCCACGTCGGGTCGCTGTCGCTCGAATTGAGCTATTGAGAGCCATGCGAAAATTGCTCGCCACCGCTTTCGTCCTTTTGCTCCTAGTCCCAACGACGATGGCACTCGCCGAACCGCCGGCCGGCACTTTTATCGTCGTCGAAGGTAACGTGGAAGTCGTCAGGCGAGACCAGGTCCATCGTGCAGAAATCGGCGCGGCCGTGCTGGTCGACGACGAAATTCGCACCGGGACAAACGGCCGCGCACGTATCGTCCTACGCGATAACTCGGTGCTCAACGTAGCAAAGGCAACTTCACTGATTCTCGACAAACAACTTTTCGATCCGGCCGGAGGCCTGTTCGAAACTCTGATCGAGATACTCGAAGGAAAAATTCGAGCGTTGGTTACCGAATATTACCACCGGCCGGGCGCCAGCTATACGATCAAGACTCCGACGGCCGTCTCGGGCGTTCGTGGCACGGAGTTCGTCGTCGCCTACGAGTCTTCACGCGCCAAAACCGAGGTAACCGGCATCAGCGGGCGCGTCCGAGTAACCGCTGCAATCGATCCGGACGGTCAGGGCGTCATCGTGACCGCCCGAGAAACCACGACCGTTGCGAAAGGATCGTACCCGACGCCGCCGCAACAGCTTGAAGACGATCTGTTCCAGCAATATCTCGAAGACTTCGAGTTCATCGGCATGGGCGGATCCGAAAGCATGCTGCGGGCCGACCCCTATATCTCCGGTGCCGAGGTGCCTCTCGACGATGACGGAGCGGGCGAAGATGGCAGCCGAACGACGACGTCGAGTCGCCGGCGTTCTGCACCGGCAAGCGGGGAGGCTCCCGCCGGAGATCAGGATTCGGCCGGCAACCTAAGCGGTCAGCCGCCGGCAGCCATCGAACGGCTGGGCGAGATCCAGGTGCCGTTCTGACTCCTACGCTATTTCGTCTCTAGTATCGTCACCGGGCCCCAATCGGCGCCCGGATCCTGGCTGAGTAGCTCGCGGCACCGGCCGGCAAAAAGGCGCGACGGCCCGTCGCCGGGAAAGCGTTCGAGCAGCTCCTCGAAACGCGCCAGCGCCTGGCGCCAATGGCCCGCCCGATAGTCGGAGAGTGCCGCCGCGAACTCGCCCAGCAAGAAGGCGTCGCCGGCCGCAGACGGTCCGGCGGCCGCCGGCACGCTCTCGACCTCGCCCCCGACGCCGTCGCGCAACTCGAACACACGAACGGGCTGCGACCTACCCTTGACGAGTACCAGATCGAGTTCCCGAGCAATCCATCCGTCGCCGGCCGCGCGCATCGTTTCTTCGCTGACGACGATGGGAACGTTGTAAAGACGGGTCAGACCTTCGAGCCGTGAAGCGACATTGACGCTGTCGCCTACGGCGGTGTAACTGAGCCGCCTCGAAGAACCGAGGTTGCCGATAATCACCTCGCCGCTGTGAATACCGATGCCGGCCTCGACCGGCGGGAAACCGCGTTCGTGCCAGAGCGGCCTCAGTTCGGCCAGCCGCGCGCGCATCGCCAGCGCCGCGCGGCAGGCTCGCGCAGCGTGGTCGGGCTGTTCAATCGGCGCACCCCAAAACGCCATCAGCGCATCCCCAATGTACTTGTCGAGTGTGCCCTCGGTAGAAAACACAACGTCGGTCATCTCACCGAGGTAGCGATTGAGGAGTTCTACGAGTTTCTCCGGCGCAAGCCCTTCGGCGATCTTGGTAAATCCGCGAACGTCGCAAAACAGCAGTGTGAGCACACGGTTTTCGCCGCTGAGCGTGAGCATGTCTGGCCGGTTGCTGACCAGATCGACGACGCGGCGATTGAGATACATGCCGAAGGCATCGCGCACCCGACGCTTGGCGCTTTGCTCTTCGAGATATTGGCGCAGGGCGATCACCGCATACACCAGGGCGATCGTCACGATCGGATAGGCCAAGCTGAGCGTCAGGCCACCGCGCTCGAAGATCGCCTGGCTAGCGAACCAGTAGCCGGCGCCTACGGCGACGACGAGCAGCAAGCCGCCGACGCCGCGCACGAAACGGAATCCAGTACCCAACAGCAGCGCGATCAGCATGACCACGGCAACTTCGACGACCACAGTCCACAGCGGTTGGCGAAGAAAATCTTGGCGCAGGATGTTGTCGATTGCGGTAGCGTGCATCTCGACGCCCGGGAATACGCCGTCGAACGGCGTCGGCCGTACATCGGTCACGGCCGTCGCCGTCACGCCGATCAAGACGATCTTCCCACGGAGCCGGCTAGCGGCATCGCGCACGCGATGCTCGTCGAGCAAGTCGGCCGCCGACACCCGCGTGAACTGCCCGCGCGGACCCCGGTAGTTAAGCAACAGCTGACCGTCTTCAGCGACCGGAATGCGCCGGCCACCAATGCGGACCGAATCGACACCGAACCCGGCCAAGCGAATCGCTACCGGGTCTTCGTTCCAATACTGACGCAGTAGGGCCAGCGATAAAGGCAGAGCGAGACGCTCACCGTAACGGATTGCCATCGGCACGCGCCGGTAGATCCCGTCGGCGGCGTCGGGAAAGACGTTGAAGTAGCCGGTGCCTCGCGCCGCTCGGGCAAGTTCGGGCAGGTTGCTCACAGCATGCGCCGCCTGCGGCACGCGACGCATCCCAGCGCGTTGCGCATCCTGACGAACCGCGTCGTAAGCGGAGACCTCGGCCGGTTGGGCGTCGGCCTCGGGACGCTCGAGATCGAAGAAATAGCCGAGCACCGCGTGGCCGCTGGCGCGAACTGCATCGACCAACGCCTGGTCGGCGGCGCCTGCGGCGACGGCGCCGCAAGAGGAAGCCTCGGACAGCACCAGATCGAGTCCCACGACCGCCGGTCGCTCGGCCGAAACGGTCCGCAGCAGACGCGCGAGCAACGCGCGATCCCATGGCCAGCGTCCGTAGCGTTCGATGCTTTGGTCGTCGATCGCGACGATCGCCACTTCGGGGCTGGCCTGTGCCGGTCCCCGTCGGACCAAGCGGTAGTCCACCGTGCGGGTGTCGATCCAATCGAGACCGGAGCAACCCACCAGACGGACGGCCGACAACACGACGCCGACGATAAGCGCGAGCCGCAGGGATGTCAGCCGCGGAGATCTCATCGAAGGCGCTGCGCTTCAGTCGCCGTCGCCACGCTGACTCTCGAGCAGAGCATCGAGGCGCGCCACGCGGGCCTGCAACACCGAAAGCTCGCGCCCAAGGCGCTGCTTGTCTTCCTCGTTGTCGGCCGCGGCGCGTGTCTTGTTCAGTTCGGCGATGCGCGCCGTGAGTTGCTCGCGCTGCTCGAGTAGTTCCTCGCGTGCCTGCGCCGATTCGGCCTTGTCGAAGATGACCTGCTCGATTTGCTCGTCTTCGGCGGCCCCCGCGTGTTGCGACGCTTCGACCGCCGGTTCGGGCGCGGGAACGAAACGCCGATCGTCGGCAATCCGCCTCTGATTCATGAACGTTGGGGAGACGATCTCGATGCCGGCGCCGTGAAGCGCGTCGAGGATGCTCGCATGCAAACGCGAGCGCGCGCCGAGCAGTCCCTTGACGTCTCGCAGCAGACCGGCGGCGCGATAGGTAACGGCGTCGTTGCCCAACTCGGTGATCCACACGAAAGGCTCTTCGAGACCGGCCGAGCCGGCGGCTTCGACCAGCAGTGTCTCGATACGCCGGTGGTGTACGTCGTAACCCAGCGAAACCGTCGCCACCAAAATCGTTCCGGACGAACGCACCACCCGCACGGGGTGGGTAACGACGTACAGATTGGGCAGCGTCGTCAGATCGCGATCCTCGGTCTGAATCTCGACGTGGAACAAGCCGCGCTCGGAGACACGCCCGAAGTGCCCGGCAACTCGGATAAAATCTCCAGGACGAAAGTTCCCCACCACGCGCAGCATGACGCCGGCCATGGCGTTGCCGACGAGCGTCGTCGACGAAAGGGCGATGGCGGCACTCAGCACCAAACCGAGCAGGGCCAACAGCTGGCGCCGAGTTTCTTCGGCCAGCGGCAGGACCAAGACGATGACCACCAGGCCGAGATTGCCGATGACCAGCAAGACCCCCTGACGGAGTAGCTGGTCACGGCCTGCCCCGCCGGAGTGCTCACGCGAGAGCAGGCGGTTGGCCCCCCACAGCACCATGGCGACGCCGGCCACGGCAAATGCCGTCGGAATGAGCGATCCGATTGTCTGCATCGTTCCTCGGTTGCCGCACCCGCGGGCGGCCAAATGGGCGGCGCGGGTGGCCCCACACAGTCTACCCGCTCTTGGGGGGGCAGCCCAAGTGCCGCCTGCAACGATGCTCAAAGCGGTTGTGATCGGGCCCCGCCGGCGGATACACTGCGGGCGCGGCGCTCGCCCAGAAACCGAAAGGGAATCGACCGATGAGCTACAGAGTCATCCAGTGGGCCACCGGAAACGTCGGAAAACACGCAATTCGCGGAATCCTTGCGCATCCGGAAACCGAATTGACCGCTGTCTTCGTCACCAGCCCGAGAAAGCACGGCATCGACGCCGGCGACATCTGCGGTCTGCCTCTGACCGGCGTACACGCCTCGACCGACGCCAAGCACGTACTCGCCGTTCCCGCCGACTGCGTCGTCTACGCACCGCTGTTGCCCGACGTCGACGAGGTCTGCGGCATCTTGGAATCGGGGAAGAACGTCGTCACGCCGACTGGCTGGTTCTACCCGCCGAGTCTGGGCAGCGCGATCGTCGCCCGGCTCGAAGCCGCCTGTCACAAAGGAGGCGTGTCCTTGCACGGAACCGGGATCAACCCGGGTGGTGCGAGCGATCGCATTCCGATCGTGGTCTCGGCGCTCAGCCGCGAGATTCGCGCCGTCGAGATCGACGAATACTCCGACATCCGCAATTACGACGCAGCGGATGTCATCACCGAGGTCATGCTGATGGGCAAGCCGCCCGAGGCTGCCAAAGGCAGCCCGATGATCGACTTGCTCGGCACGGGCTTTCGTCAATCGATCGACATGGTCGCCGCCGCCACCGGCGCGCGCATCGACGGCTACGATCAAAAACACGAGATGGCTTTGGCGACGCGAGAGCTGCCGACGCGCTTCGGCGCGATCCAGCGTGGAACGGTTGCCGGTCAGCGTTTCACCTGGAGAGGTCTGTCCGGCGGGCGTCCGGCAATTACGACGCGGGTGACTTGGACGATGGGACACGAGGGCATGCAGCCCGCCTGGCCCTTCGATGGCGAGGGCTGGATGATTCGAATCGACGGTGACCCGCCGGTGCGCTGCCGGCTCGAGACCGCCTGGCGGGGAAAAGCCGCTCACGCGGCCGAACAGGCATACCGGCGCGACCACGGCATCATTGCCACCGCGATGCACCTGGTGAACGCGATCCCAGCCGTCTGCCGCGCGCCGGAAGGCGTGCGGACTCATCTCGATCTGCCAATGATCGCTGGCCGCTTCGCATGATGCCCACGATGCCCACGATGCTTGAACTCTTGGCCCGAGCAGACCGCCTTGTGGCAGTTGCC
>CAZJCO010000070.1:0-3975 GCA_964544375.1 uncultured Myxococcales bacterium | reverse complement strand
GATGCCCACGATGCTTGAACTCTTGGCCCGAGCAGACCGCCTTGTGGCAGTTGCCGCCATCGCCGGCCTGACTTTGTCGGCCGTGGCCGCGCCGCCGGCTGCCCTCGCCGGCGAGGCGGCTCCGCCTTCGCCTTCGCCGGGACAGGTCATCGACGCGAGCAACGTCGAGACGGTAAAGGACATCGTCACGCCGGGCGTCGCCTGGTGCGTCCAAAACGGAATGAACCTGGAGATCGTGCCCTACCACAAGGTGCCGCTTCCAAAAGCGTACCGAGAGGCTACCGAACGCTACGCCGGTCAGGTCTCGATCGACGATCAGCACATGCTCAGCAACTGGGTTGCCGGCCAGCCTTTCCCCGATGTCGACCCCAACGATCCGTTGGCCGCAGAAAAGATCATGTACAACTTCGAGCGAACGCACTATTTCACCGAGACGCTCGATCTGCATTTGGTCGACGCCGACACCGGAGCGCTCTACATCGATGCAAAAGGGCGCAAGCACTACAACGTTGAGCGCCACTTCGTTCCCGAATGGCTACGCGTGTTCCGCTTTCAGGGCCGCCTCTACCACGAGCCCAACCCTACGTACGAGCCGAATCACGACAAGGTCTTCTACAAAGCCGGTTTGTATCCCTTGATCGAACCGTTCGATCTAAAAGGAGTCGGCGGCATCAGCTTCCGCTACCTCGACCAGCACGACCAAGACGACACATGGCTTTACCTGCCGATGGTGCGGCGCGTCCGCCGCATGTCGACCAACCAGCGCAGCGATGCGCTGTTCGGCCAAGACATCGACGTCGACAGTTTCGGCGGCTACGCTGGGCAGATCCCTTGGTTCGAGTGGCGCCTGCTCGGCCAACGCCCGATGCTCGCATCGCTGCACGGCGAGCGCCTACCGCCGGAGCCTTGCGAGGGCGACGGCGGCATGACCTTCTGCGAAAAATGGGAAATGCGGCCGTCGGTCTGGGTCATCGAGGGTAAGTCGAAATCGCCCGGATACGCCTACGGCAAACGCATCATCTTTGTCGACAAAGAGACCAACATCATTACCGTCTCCGACCTCTACGATCGTGGCGGCGAGCTGTGGAAGGTCGTCATGATCAGTTTTCGCGCCTCCAAGCGGCCCAACCCAAGGATCGACTTCGAATACGACGAGACGCGCATGTTCGCCTACGCCTACACCGTCGTCGACATCCAACTCGAGCACGGCACGCGCGTGGCGATGCCCGGGCTGGCCTTCCAGGACGAACCCGGTTGGTACGTCGATCGGGGACCTGAGGCCGACAGCTCGGTCGGAGAAGAATGGTTCTCGATCCCGGCTCTGATATCGGCCGGGCGTTAGAGCCCGAGCGCCGGGGCGGCTCGCGTCATCCGGCCGAGGCCGCCGGTCCGCCTAGGTCAAAGTCTTCCTGCTCTTCTTCGCGCAGCCGCGGCTCGGCAAACTTGTCAGGATACTTCGCCGTCTTGGTAGCGTAGAAGGCGCGGATTGCGTCCATGTCGGCGCGCAGATCACCCGACGGCATGAGTTCGGGGCCGAAGCCACCGCGTTTGGTGCGGTAATCGAGAAAGCCCATCACGATCGGCACGCCGGCGCGGTGGGCGATACGGTAGAAACCGGACTTCCAGTACTCGGCGCGACCGCGCGTGGCTTCGGCTGGAACCACCAAGGCGAAGGCGTCGCAGGCCGCGAAACGCTCGACCATCTGATCGACCATGTTCGTGCGCTGGTGACGGAAAATCGGGACTCCTCCCCAGCGCTTTAGGAGCCACCCCAGTGGCCCGACGAACATGTTGTATTTGCCCATCCAGGAGATGCTCACGCCGAGATGGGCGGCGAGCGCGAGCAGCAGCACCAAGTCCCAGTTGGAAGTGTGCGGCGCGGCGATCAGTACGAACTTGGAGGAGGCCGGAACCGAGCCTTCCGGACGCCATCCGCTCAGCAACAAAACGATTCTGCCCAACAGCTTCTTCACGGGTACGGGCGGCAACACGCGGGAGAACCGCCGAGTGGAGATCTTTTTTGTATCACAGACCCTGCTCGAGGGAACCCCCGGACCGACAGACGAGATTCTCGTCAACCTCTCGATCAAGCGCGCCCGGCGCGGCCGGCGGCACGTAACTCCGCGATCACTCCGGCCCACGCTTCGGCGTGGGCCCGCTGCGGATTGGAGTGGCAGATGAGCTGGACGCGATCGGCAAGAGCGCCGTAACGCTCGGCCAGACGCCGGGCCACCTGCTGGGGCTCGCAGCGTACGGTGAACGTCTCGAGCATCGCATCGTCGATCAAACCCGTCATGTCCATCCAACGTCCTTCCTTCGACAGCCGCCGCAGTTCCTCCTGCAGCCCGCCCCAACCGTGCTGGTCGAGGACCACGCGATAGGCCGGCGTCGAGCAGTAGAAGGCCAACTGCATACGCGTCGCGGTCTCGGCATAGTTCATCTCTTCTTCCGTATAACCGGTGATGACCAAGGCCTGACAGACGATCTCGAACCCTTCGCGCCCGCGGCCGGCCCGCGCCCAACCCTGCTCGAGCGCGGGAAGCGTCACCCGGCGAATGAAGTCGGGGCTGTTCAGCGGGTGAACGAAGATACCGTCGCCGACTTCGCCCGCCACTCGCGTCATCGCTTTGCCTACGCCGGCCAGAACGATGCGCGGCGGACCGAAGGGGCTGCGGCCAGGATTGAAGAACGGCGTCATCAACGTGTGCTGGTAGAAGTCACCGCGAAAGTCGAGGACCTCGTCTTCGTTCCAGCAGCGCCAGATCGCGCGCGTGGCCTCGACGAGCTCGCGCATGCGCGCCACCGGACGGTCCCAAACGCTGGAAAAACGCTTTTCAATATGCGCCTTGATCTGCGACCCGAGGCCAAGAATGAAGCGGCCGCCGGAGTAGACCTGAAGATCGTGGCCGATGTTGGCCAGGTGCATCGGGCTGCGTGGAAAGGCAACGGCGATCGCCGTTGCCAACTCGAGACGCTCGCTGTGATGGGCCGCGAGTAGCAGCGGAAAGAAGGGATCGTGCTGGCCTTCGAAGGTAAAGACACCGTCGTATCCGATTCGCTCGACCGCACGCGCCTCGTCGGGCACCTCGGCAAGCTCGCTGGTGATCAAAGGAACGTCGACTTTCATCGTATGCCTCGGCCTAGAGCCTTACGGTAGCAGAGCCGATCGGCCGCGGTCTGTCCAGGCCGACTTCGGTCTTTTTCACCCGGCGGGCGTCATCCTCGGGCGCGCGTCCTGTCCCCTTGAGGGTCACGGCCGCCGGTGATACAGGAGCCCCACGTTGTTCGCGCCGCCTGCCCCGCCCACCCCAGCGGTGACGCTGCGGCTCGGCCCGAGCATCAGACTACTGAGCATGGGAGAATGACGATGGCCTTTGAACTTCCCGAACTACCGTACGCCAAGGACGCACTGGCGCCGCACATCTCGGCCGAAACGCTCGAGTACCACTACGGCAAGCACCACAAGACCTACGTGGGCAACCTGAACAAACTCGTCGCCGGGTCGGATCTCGAGGGCAAGAGCCTCGAAGAGATCATCAAGAGCGCCAGCGGCGGTGTCTTCAATAACGCCGCGCAGGTCTGGAACCACAGTTTCTACTGGAACTGTCTGTCGCCCGACGGCGGCGGCGAGCCCAGCGGCACCGTAGCCGACGCGATTCAGTCGGCCTTCGGATCCTTCGCCGACTTCAAAGAGAAGTTCTCGACGACAGCAATCACCACCTTCGGCTCGGGCTGGGGCTGGCTGGTCAAGAAAGCCGACGGCTCGCTCGACATCGTCTCGACTTCGAATGCCGGCAATCCGCTGACCGACGGCGCCACGCCGCTGCTCACCTGCGACGTGTGGGAACACGCCTACTACATCGACTACCGCAATGCGCGTCCGAAATACGTCGAGGCCTTCTGGAACCTGGTGAACTGGAAGTTCGTCGGCTCAAACCTCTAGCAAACCGCGGGAAGCGGCCCGGACCTCCAAGT